>NZ_LWFZ01000664.1:0-17587 GCF_001635225.1 Oleiphilus sp. HI0086 | reverse complement strand
TGAACAATGTCGGTAACCTGACTCAAACCATAGGTACGAGCATTCCCTTTCACTGTGTGCATTGAGCGGAACAGGTTAGCAATAATGTCCAGGTCTTTCTCATCATTTGCTTCGATAAGCTGTCGACATTCAGCCAAGAAGTCTTCAGAAGTACCAATAAAGTCGGCAAACTTACTTGCATCAACAGCAAGGATTTCACCAATAATTGCCAACTCACGCTTCTGCTCTTCAGCCTCTGCTTCTAGAGCTTTAAGCTCGGTAACATCTCTGACTGTCACCATTAACTTATCAACTTCACCTTCTTCACTGATAATTGGATCCCAATCCAGCTCAAGAATCTTTTCACGATCATCATCCATGCGGATGTTCATTTCAGTCATTAAGCAATGAGAGTTGAAGTCGTACATCATCTCGTCTTCACCGACAATAGCATCGACACCAGTAATATTCTGATCAACTGCATCAGAACCCGCCGTTGTGTTGCTAAACAACAAGTCCGCAAAGTTACGATCTGCGATACGGTCAGTTTCAAAGATCTGCTCAAGGAATGCTGCATACTCTGGATGAATCAAACCACCCTCGGTAATAGTAAACAAACCTTGGTGCATATTCGCCATCATGTTTGCAATATCGTTGTTCTTCTGACGAAGCTCTGCAGTACGCTCTTCCACTTTCGCTTCCAAGTTTCTGTTTTGCTCTTCGATAACTTCACGCATTCGAATACTTTTGATTGTCGTCACCAAGGATCGCGCTACAGAAGAAACGAACTCATAATCACTATCAGCAAAACTCACATTCTTCACATCACCGGAAAGGTTAATCACACCAACGAGAATCTCTTTGTCGACAAGCGGTACACATAGTAAGGCACGCTCTTGCCCGCCAGCAGACGAGACAAAGTTCTTATCTTTTTCGGTATTTGGAACAAAAATAGTCTTTTTGGTTTCAGCTGCTTTGCCTAGAACACCTTGTCCCATATCAAACTTAACAGCTCCACTACCAGCTTCAATCGCTTTAGGTGGGAAATGTGCTTTCACCTCTAACTGCTGATTTTCATTTGTAAGAAAAACCGAACCCTGCGAAACGCCAATCTTTTCATGCATACTTTGAAGCACTTCTTCAAGAGCAATATTTTGACTCTGAGCACCGGCCAAAGAACGACCAATTGCATTCAATTTGGCAAGATCGATCATCTTCTTACGGATAGCTAAACGCATCGAGTTAAAGTTCTGGGTAGCAAGTAAAATCAGAACTATCAACATCACTATCGAACTCTTAAAGCCGAAGTCCAAACTACCTAACACTTCACCCTGCAAGTCATTAAAGCGAACATCTGCTGCTTTCAATAACTCGTCAAGCCCTTCAATAGATTGTGTTACTGCTGAATCTGCTTCAGACAACTTCTGTTTTGCAACTTCAATTTGCTCCAACTGCCGTTTTTTGTGATCAACAATTGAGGGTGTCTTTTTAATATATTCACTTATTTCAGCATAAGCATCAAAGGCGGCGGGAAGCATATCGTCTTCATCAAAATCCTTAAACACTTCAGCACCCTTAACGAACCAAGAGTGAGAGTCATTGATCGACCACTCAAAATCTCCCATACCTTCGCTGACTCGCCCGATATCCTGAGTGATTTTTATTTCATCAATGGTCTTAAATATATTATTAATCAAGGTAATCGATTGATTAGCAAAGCCTATTACCAAATCCATCTGATCCTTGTACTCTTCAGGTGGCAGGTAATATTGTATTTCATCAAGGGAAGCACCAACATTATCAACTAAGCCAAATAACACGTCAGCTTCTTCTAACATGTAATCTCTTGCCGTCAAAACTTCAGATTTTGACTCAAACATTTCGTTAACTGCATAACGGTAAAGGTCATAGTTACTTTTAATACCAATAACGAGCGCCTTCATTTGCTCATCAGATTCAGCTAGTTTTTCAAGACTGACATATCTTTCATCAAAACTTTTAGCGCCTTTATCGAATGATTTTTTAAAACTAGCAATCTCATCCTGATTCTCAGCATTAAATGCCAGAGAACTGAGTTTTGCTAATTTTAGTAGCTGTATCTGTACATCGTTACTTTCTTTCACGACAGGCACAGCCGTTTCATTCACCCTTGAGGTTGACCCATTGATGTCATTAAGATTCCATAAAGATGATAGCCCGGACACCAATAGCAAAGAGATGATAATGGCAAAACCGAGACCGACTTTCTGATTAAACGTTAATTGCAGCATAGTATTTTCTTTCTTTCTGATAGTTCTAAAGAATTTATTTTTTAACTCTCACCTAGTTACTTTAGCGTAGATTTTAGGAATGTCATGATTTCTCTAATATTTTTCCAGCAAGTTCAAAATATACTGCTAATATAATTTGTAAGCGTTTGATACCTTTCATATCCACCTAACTCAGATTTATAAGAAGATGACTGACAACAACACCCTTTTGTTTTCAATAGCTGCCTTTATTATTGGCAGTTTGATCACGTTTTTCGTGGTACGCACAAGAGCTAATAAGGCTATAGCCGCTATTAATGCTGATACAAACGCGCACCTGGATCAGATTACTCAGCTAGAGGAAAGTAACCAGACACTACAAGAACAATTAGATAGCGCTCTAGGTTCTGTTTCATCTTTTGAAGAACAAATCGGCGGCCTCAACAATCAGATATCTACCGTTCAAGATCAGCTCGAAAATGAAAAAGCAATTCTAGAGAATGAGTATCGCGCACAGATAGATGAACTAAATAGTACCTTCAACGCTGAGAAAGAAAGCCTTAGCTCTCAACTTACTCAAGTTGAAAAAGACCTGGCAGACCTTGCTGACCTACTTGTTACGTTCGAGCGCTGGCACGAAAGCCTAACCCAGCTCATGCTACATAATGCTGAGATGCACACGCAGAACCAGGAGTTTTTCAACATCGTTAAGCAGATTGTAATCCTTGCGCTGAATGCAGCTATCGAAGCTGCAAGAGCAGGCGAACACGGTCGTGGTTTTGCTGTAGTGGCTGACGAAGTTCGTAACTTGGCGATGCGAAGCCAAGAATTAAGTGAGAGCTATAAAGAAAATCTAAACAAGAATGACTTTTTGACCACCGCGACCTTCCAGGACATTCAGGCTAGCGGAAAAATGATACTGACCGATGTCTCGTCCACGACAGAGATTGTTAAAAATATGCTTAACCAGCTATAGAACAGCTGATAACAATGAACAGAACGAAACAAAAGTAAATTTTGGCCACGCATATGTTAGTAAATGAAGAATTCAAAAATGAAATAAAGCGCACCTTCAAAGCAAGTTTTGAAGAGTCAATAACTGCGGGGTCTGACCCTTCCCGCTGGTACATAAAAGAGCGCACAAATCTCGACAACCTTAACGAGGCTGAGTTCTACGTACTGACAATGTCCTCGCAGCTTTTCAGAATATTCGTACTGTTTCACTTTACTAAAAAGCCAGAAACAGAAAGCTTGATTTCAGAGACACTTAAGATTAACCAAAGCAATCTTGATGACGATAAGTTCTATGACTATCTCGGCGAAGTAGGTAATGCATTTTTAGGTGCCATTAAACGAGATATTGGTAAAGCAGTACCAAGCCTTGGCATGTCGACACCAAACCGATTAAGTAAAGATTGTTTAAAGTACATGAAGAGCTTGAATACAAATTTTGAATCTCATTCAGTTGCTGAATACGATGACCAAGCCCTCTTTTACGCGAGCGTTTATTTAGTTGCCGATGAAGAACTCGATATACGTATTGATAGACACTTGATTGAACAAGAAACCGATTCAGGCGAGTTAGAAATGTTTTAATTGCATCTATCCAATAAGAAGACGCAATAAAGATAGATTTAAACAGGAGTAAAAATGAGCGAAACCACACAAATAGTCAGTAAAGTTTTGGTGCACGAATGTAATGATGATGCACTATCTGTACTCAAAGAAGTCTGCACCAAGCATAAGCTTGTCGGCCTAAAAGTTAGTACAGGCAATAATATGATCGGCATTAAAGATGCTTCGAACGAAATAGATGACGTACTAAAGTCTAACGTTGACCTCGGCGCAATATTTCTATCAGAGGATCCTGACCCGAACGGCTTCACCGGTTTAGATTTGTGCATGAAAATTCATCATACACGACCTGAACTACCGATTTTTCTTCGTAGAAGCAGCCTTACTGATACGCAAGACCTTGACCCTGATGTTCAGGAAGCAATTACAGGTGTTTATACACTTGAGACACCTGAAGCTCTAGACGAGCTAATCAGCTCATATGTGTGCAGCATGTACTATCCTATCGAGCTTGCACAGGGCATCCAGGATATTTCCTTAGATGCATTTGAGAACGTCATTAAAGGTACAGATATTAGTTGCGAGCAGCCCTATTTGGTTAAAGACCAAATCATTTACGGTGAGCTGTTTAGCCTTATACCTTTAGAAAGTGACTGGTGTCGTGGGTACATGATGCTACAGACTACTGAGAATGAGATATTGGAGCTTATTAGATCTGGACGCACTGATATAGACACAACACGCCCTGACTCTAGAGACACCAACTCGGTTCTCAATGAGCTGACAAATATGATTTGGGGCGGAATTAAATCCCGTTACTTCCATAGCGGTGAAAGCCCGGATGATGCGCAACGAACACAAGTACCGATCATTGTTAACCATGTACAAAAGCATATTTCTTTTGGTTCCACGGAACCTCAGCTATGCTTTAAATATACGCTTAACGACCCGGGCAGACGCTACCCAAATATTACCTTGTACCAGCGCCTGGTATTTAACCTAAGCTGGTCACCAGAAAAGTTCGCTGAAAGCGACAAAGCAGTTGATGATTTCGTAGATGGCGGAGAGTTAGAGCTATTCTAACCCCAGCGCATTTGCTTAAAATATTTTGAATTTATTTGAATAATAGTCTTTAGAGACAAACGAGGAAAAAAACATGGCTCAAATTCTTGTTGTTGACGATTCTGCAACCGTACGTAATGAAGTTAGCTCATTTATAAAAGGGCACGGCATGACAGTAGAAGTAGCCGTCGACGGTAAAGATGGCTTGGAAAAACTGAAGAAAGACCCAAGCATCAAACTAATTATCTCGGACGTAAACATGCCAAACATGGACGGTTTAACCATGGTTGAAAAAGTACGCGGAGAACTTGGTAACGCAACTGTAAATATTATCATGCTCACTACGGAGAGCGATCCACGCATGAAGCAGCGCGGTAAAGCTGCCGGCGTTAAAGGCTGGATTGTTAAGCCTTTCAAAGGTGACAATGTTGTTGCAAGTATTAAGAAGCTTGTTGGCGCTTAAGCAAACAACCTTATTGCCCCCCCTGAAAAGAGCGATTTATTCGCTCTTTTTTTTGCCTGCGAATAAAAGCAATGAGCCAAGACTGTACTTTATAATGGATACAAAAAAGGCGGGATAGATTAACTCTACCCCGCCCTTTAAAGACTAACTTAAATCGTTAATCTCGCTAATAGCGATATCCTACCAGCCAGCTTTTTCTTTCAGCGCTGAACCAATATCCGCTAGAGAACGAACAGTCTTCACACCAGCTGCCTCGAGTGCAGCGAATTTCTCATCAGCTGTACCCTTACCACCAGCGATGATCGCCCCAGCATGCCCCATACGCTTACCAGCAGGCGCTGTAACACCCGCTATATACGACACAACAGGCTTTGTTACATTAGCCTTGATGTACTCAGCTGCTTCTTCCTCAGCAGTACCACCAATTTCACCAATCATTACAATAGCTTCTGTCTGGGGGTCGTTCTGGAACATTTCCAAAACATCAATAAAGCTAGTACCTGGTACTGGGTCACCACCAATACCTACGCAACTTGACTGACCGAAGCCTGCATCAGTTGTTTGCTTAACCGCTTCATAAGTCAAAGTACCTGAGCGAGAAACAATACCAACCTTTCCTGGTAGGTGAATGTGACCAGGCATGATACCGATCTTAGTCTCTCCTGGGGTGATAACACCAGGACAGTTTGGTCCAATCATACGAACGCCAGCTTGATCAAGCTTAACCTTCACATCAACCATATCCAAAGTAGGAATGCCTTCAGTAATGGTAACGATCAGCTCGATACCTGCATCAATCGCCTCTAAAATCGCATCTTTACAGAAAGGTGCTGGAACATAGATAACCGTAGCCGTCGCACCCGTAGCTTCAACCGCTTCGCTAACAGTGTTGAATACTGGAAGACCAAGATGAGTCTGACCACCCTTACCCGGACTTACACCACCAACCATTTGCGTGCCATATGCAATAGCTTGCTCTGAGTGGAAAGTACCTTGCCCACCAGTAAAACCCTGACAGATAACTTTTGTATCTTTATTAATTAAAACTGACATTATTTACCCTCCGCTGCAGCGACAACTTTTTCTGCAGCATCTGTCAATGATTCTGCCGCGATAATATCCAAATCAGAGCTAGCAAGCACTTCTCTGCCCGCTTCAGCATTTGTACCTTCAAGTCGTACGACAACTGGTACTTCAACACCTACTTCTTTAACTGCACCGATAATACCTTCAGCAATCATGTCACAACGTACAATACCACCAAATATATTAACCAATACTGCTTTTACATTGTCGTCAGACAAAATAATTTTGAATGCTTCTGAAACACGTTCTTTCGTCGCACCGCCACCAACATCCAAGAAGTTAGCAGGCTTACCACCGTGCAAGTTAACGATATCCATCGTACCCATTGCAAGACCGGCACCGTTAACCATACAACCAACATTTCCGTCCAGAGCAACATAGTTCAATTCGAATTTAGCAGCATGTGCTTCACGCTCATCTTCTTGAGAAGGATCGTGCATTTCACGGATCTTAGGCTGACGATATAAAGCATTGCTATCAACGCCAATTTTTCCATCCAAGCAGTGGATGTTACCTTCGTCTGTAATGACTAGAGGGTTGATTTCTAATAGTGCGAAATCATGATCATTGAACATGTTCGACAAACCCATAAACACTTTTACGAACTGCTTGATCTGATCGCCTTCAAGACCTAACTTGAATGCAAGCTCACGACCTTGATACTGCTGTGGGCCAACCAGTGGATCAATTTCAGCTTTGTGAATCAATTCAGGCGTTTCTTCAGCAACAGTTTCAATTTCAACACCACCTTCAGTAGAAGCCATAAACACTACGCGCTGAGACGCTCTATCTACGACGGCACCCAAGTACAATTCGTTAGCAATATCAGTGCAACTTTCAACAAGAATTTTTGCAACTGGCTGACCACTCTCGTCTGTTTGATACGTGACAAGATTCTTACCCAACCAGCTCTCAGCAAAGGCCTTGATCTCTTCTTTGGACTTAACCAGCTTAACGCCACCTGCTTTACCACGGCCACCTGCGTGAACCTGGCACTTCACTACCCACATATCGCCGCCAATTTTATCGGCTGCAGCAGCCGCTTCGTCAGCTGTGTCACATGCATAACCTGTAGAAACAGGCAGTCCGTATTCAGCAAAGAGTTGTTTTGCCTGATACTCGTGTAAATTCATAATTCATTCCGTCATTTAATTGATTAATGCCACTCGTATTAAGTGGCCGGACAAAATCTCGGTCAATCCTTAACCGATCACATTGCGCCACTCATTGCTGGCACAGCGTAAATCCCTTTTCTTTCCCGTGTTATGTTCGCACTAGCCCCGCTTATCTATTGAAATAATGCGGGGAATATGCGTTATTATTTATTTACGTTTCTTTCTATTTGCAATATGAATCGCATGACCACCAACAGCTAATGCAGCTTCATGGACCGTTTCTGACAATGTTGGGTGAGCAAACATTGTCAAACCAAGGTCTTCAGCGCTAGAACCAAACTCCATCGCGATAACCGCTTGCGCAATTAGCTCAGAAGTACTGCCACCTATCATATGAACACCAAGTACTCTGTCCGTCTTAGCATCTGCTAATACCTTAACCATACCTGCAGTGTTATTCGCTGCCATTGCACGGCCATTTGCAGCAAACGGACAAGTACCAACGTTATACTCAACACCGTCAGCCTTTAGCTGCTCTTCAGTACGTCCAACCCAAGAGATTTCAGGGTTGGTATAGATAACCCCGGGAATCGTATCGTAATTAACTTCAGTCTTTTGACCAGCAATACGCTCAGCAACCATAACCCCCTCTTCAGAGCCTTTATGCGCTAGCATTGGACCACGTACAACATCGCCTACGGCATAAACACCCGGAACGCCTGTATTACAATGGTCATCTACGAAGATAAATCCGCGCTCATCGAGGTTTACACCGCTATCAGCCGCTAACAAGTCTTCTGTTACTGGTCGGCGACCGACAGCGACTATCAACTTATCAACCTTAAGTTCTTGCGCACCTTTGGTATCTTCATAGCTAACGTTTACGAGGCCGCGCTTGATATCGGTACCATTAACACGCGCCTTTAATTTAATATCCAAGCCCTGCTTCTTAAATTGCTTAAGCGCTTCTTTTGCAATTTGCTGATCAACAGAACTTAAGAAGGTATCTTGAGCTTCGAGGACCGTTACTTCAGAACCCAAGCGCGCCCATACACTACCCAATTCAAGGCCGATAACACCTGCCCCGATCACGCCCAAACGCTTAGGAACTTCATCAAAGTTCAGCGCACCAGTTGAATCAACGATATGGCCTTCAGTTAAAGGTGCTGGCGGAATCTCTACAGGTGTTGAACCTGTTGCAAGAATCACATTGTCAGCATCGTAAACAGTAACACCACCCTTGGCATCCGTTACTTCAACCTGCTTACCCGCAAGCAATTTACCCGTACCTTGAATCGACGTTACACCATTTGCTTTGAACAAAGATGCAATACCACCTGTTAAATTCTTAACAATCGTATCTTTACGGCCAATCATCTTAGGCACGTCAATCTTCAAATCGTCCAGGCCAATACCGTGCACGTCAAAATCATGCTTCGCCTCTTCATACTTATGTGAAGACTCAAGCAAGGCTTTTGAAGGGATACAACCCACGTTCAAACAGGTACCACCAAGAATCTGCTTACCTGTCTCAGATGTCCACTTTTCAACACACGCAGTCTTTAAGCCAAGCTGACCACAACGAATTGCAGCAACATATCCAGCCGGACCAGAACCAATTACGATTACATCATACTTATTTGACATTTATATTTATCTCCCGGTTCTCGACTTAAATTTCTAGAAGAATTCTAGCTGGATCTTCAATCATTTCCTTGATCGCAACCAGGAACTGAACAGCTTCTTTACCATCAATCATTCGATGGTCATAAGACAAAGCAAGGTACATCATCGGCAAGATCACAACCTCACCATTAACAGCCATAGGTCTCTCTTGAATCTTATGCATACCCAAAATCGCCGTTTGAGGCGGATTCAAGATTGGCGTAGACATCAAGGAACCGAATACACCACCGTTAGAAATAGTGAAAGTACCGCCTGTCATTTCTTCAATAGAGAGCTTACCGTTACGGGCTTTTTGACCATACTCTTTGATTGATCCTTCAATTGTTGCCAAGCTCATACCATCTGCATCGCGTAAGACTGGTACTACCAGGCCTTTATCACTTGATACCGCTACACCAATATCCTGATAACCATGATAAACAATTTCATCACCATCGATTGACGCATTAACTGCCGGGAAGCGCTTCAAGGCTTCAGCAGCTGCTTTAACGAATAAGGACATGAAACCAAGCTTAGTGCCATCATGCTTCTTCTCAAACAACTCTTTATATTGTTTTCTAAGATCCATTAAGGGCTTCATGTTAACCTCATTAAAGGTGGTCAACATGGCAGTATTTTGACTTGCATCCAACAATCGACGTGCAATGCTTGCTCTTAAGCGAGTCATAGGCACTCGTTTTTCAGCGCGAGCGCCAAGATCAAGCGCTACTGGCGCAGCAGGGGCCGATACTGGCTTACTAGCTGGCGCAGCAGCGGCCGGAGCAGGTGCACTAGTAGCAGTTGCAAGGTGCGCAACAACATCCTCTTTTGTCAAACGACCGTCTTTACCACTTGCTGCAATAGCTGACGGATCAAGACTATTTTCTTGCACCAATTTTTTAGCAGCCGGGCTCATGATAACTTCGGCAGCAGGGGCCGACTCTTCAGTCGCCGCCGGAGCCGCTTCAGCTGCGGGTGCTGCGGCACTTGTACCGCTTGCGCCAGCTGTAAACTTACCGATGACTTCGCCACTTAGGACAATATCGCCCTCTTGCTTTAAAATAGATTCAATCACACCATCATCTGGCGCAACGACTTCAAGAACGACTTTATCAGTTTCTATATCGACGATGAGTTCATCACGCGATACCTGCTCTCCAGCTTGCTTATGCCAAGTGGCAACTGTTCCATCCGCGACTGACTCTGGGAAGGTTGGGGCTTTAATTTCTGTAGACATTTCCAATCCTTATTAAACTATTCAACATCAAACGCTTGGTTAACTAGCGCATTTTGTTCTTCAACATGTACCGAAATATAGCCTGCAGCAGGAGCAGCGGAGCTTTTACGTCCGGCGTATCTTAAATATATTTTTTCATCAATTTCTTTGAGCACTCGACGCATTCTATGCTGCGTTGGATACCATGCACCCTGATTTTGGGGCTCTTCCTGACACCAAACAACATCACTTGCTTTCGGGTACTGTTCCAAGATGGCCTTAAGATCATCCCCAGGGAACGGATACAATTGCTCGATACGAATCACCGCAGTATCAGTAATTTCATTATGCTGTTGGAAATTCAACAGGTCATAATAAACCTTACCGCTACACATAATGACGCGTTTTATATTGCGAACATCATCAACATAGCTATCGCCAATAACTGTCTGGAATGTACCTGAGCTCAAATCATCAAGCGTTGAGGTAGCTTCTTTGTGACGAAGTAAACTCTTCGGCGTAATGGCGATCAGAGGCTTCCTCAAAGGTCGTTTAACCTGACGACGAAGCATATGGAACACCTGTGCTGGCGTAGTTGGCACACAAACCTGGATATTATGCTCAGCACACAACTGCAAGTAGCGTTCCAAGCGAGCGGAGGAGTGTTCAGGACCCTGACCTTCATAACCGTGAGGTAGTAGCATGGTTAGGCCACATAGGCGCCCCCACTTTAACTCACCACTGGTAATAAACTGGTCAATAACAACTTGTGCGCCGTTTGCGAAGTCACCAAACTGAGCTTCCCAAACTACGAGTGCACCAGGGTTGGTCGTTGCAAAACCATATTCAAAGGCAAGAACCGCCTCTTCCGATAACAAGGAGTCGATAATCTCGCACTTAGGCTGATCTTCTTTGATATTCTGCAAAGGCACATAAGTCGATCCATCTGTCTGGTTGTGTAAAACAACATGACGATGAGAGAAGGTACCGCGACCAACATCTTGACCTGAGATACGAATTTCATGACCTTCTGCTAGCAAACTAGCATAAGCCATTACCTCGCCATAACCCCAGTTCAGCGGCATTGCGCCCTGATTCATTTTATTTCGATCTTCAATGATCTTCTGAACCTGCTTCTGAATAGGAAAGCCTTCATGTATCGCACCTAGCTTTTTACCTAAACGCTGCAAGGTTTTGGCATTGACCGAAGTCTTAGCCTTAGCTGTCCACTCATGGCCAATGAATGGCGTCCAGTCAACATACATAGACTTATTCGGTTCCAGAACCAAACTCTTGGTAACATGATCACCGTTCTCTAGTGCTGAACGGTAGTCATTTTCAAGCTTTTTAGACTGTTCTTGTGAGATCACCTGCTCTTCAAGTAAGCGCTCAGAGTAGATAGAACGAGTTGTCTTCAAGCTCTTGATCACTTGATACATTAATGGCTGCGTGCCCGAAGGCTCATCCGCCTCGTTATGACCACGACGGCGATAGCAGAACAAGTCAATAACGACATCTTTCTTAAACTGATTGCGGAAATCAATTGCAACCTGAGTAGCAAACAAAACAGCTTCGGGGTCATCACCATTTACATGCAAGATTGGCGCTTCGATCATCTTTGCAACGTCGGTACAATACTCTGTTGAGCGCGTGTCTTCACGCTTATTGGTGGTAAAGCCAACCTGGTTATTAATAATAATATGTACGGAACCACCCGTACCATAACCACGAGTTTGTGACATCTGGAAGGTTTCCATCACCACACCCTGACCTGCAAACGCAGCATCGCCATGCATGATAATAGGTACGACAGAATCCCGACGCTCATCTTCCCTTCTACCCTGGCGCGCTCGAACCGAGCCTTCAACAACCGGAGAAACAATCTCAAGATGTGAGGGGTTAAACGATAAGGCTAGATGCACTTCGCCACCTGGCGTCATCACATTCGATGAAAAGCCCTGGTGGTATTTAACGTCACCGGAACCAATATCATGGAGTTTTTTACCGTCAAACTCATCGAACAAGTCTTTCGGGTTTTTACCAAGCGTATTCACCAAAACGTTTAGGCGACCACGGTGAGCCATACCTATAACGATTTCTTTAGCACCATAACCACCGGCACGCTGAATCAGCTCATCCATCATCGGGATCAGACTTTCACCACCCTCCAAGCCAAAGCGTTTGGTACCTGGGTAACGAGAGCCAAGATATTTTTCTAAGCCTTCTGCTGCTGTTAAACGCTCTAGCAGATGGTAGCGCGTATCAAATTCGTAATTGGGCTTACCTTTTACTGACTCAATACGCTCTTGAAACCATGTACGAATATCTGTGTCTACGATATGCATGTACTCAGCGCCAAGCGATGAGCAATAGGTTTCTTTCAGTCCGTTAACAATCTCTCGAAGACTCAACTCATCGGAACCGAAGACCAAGTTACCAATCTGAAATTCGGTATCCAGGTCGGCCTCGCTCAAACCGTGATATTCAAGCTCCAAATCAGGAACATCAACCCGCTCCATCAAACCTAAGGGATCAAGCTTTGCTGCCTGGTGGCCACGAATTCGATAGGAGTTAATCAATTGAGCGACTTTAACTTGCTTCTTATCGTGCTCAGAGGTTGCGCTTGCGGGAGTAGTCAGTTCGTGACTTGCGTATTTGTTTTTGGAAAGGTGGAGAAACTGTTCACGAATGGTCGAATGAGGGATGTCTTTCTTAGCATGACCATTAACTCTTGGGAGTTGGTCAAAGTAGCTTCGCCATTCTTCAGAGACGCTGTTAGGATCAGCCAAATAAGCGTCGTACAGCTGTTCAACGTATACTAAATTTCCGCCAGACAAGTGAGATGTCCGCCAGAGTTGTTCCATGATGCTTTCTTGCATTAAAAGCTCGCCTTAGTTAGCAGTAAATGCGAATACCAGGCACTATCTTATTGGCGGCCAATATGTATCTCTAAGATACCTATACGTAGCCTAACGATAAAAAGCGATTTCGCCTTGTAACGCCCTACATAACAGGCTCGGATGACTGCTGCCTCAAAGATAATACGGGTGTTACCCGATTCCCCAGTGGTTATTATTTCTCAGCGAACTGCAAATTCGGCTTTTTGGGCTTACTTTACAGTTTCCTAAGTTTTCAGACCTAGGCTAAAGCACTAGGTCTGAAAGGATTCATCACTTGATTATAGACATAAATTCAAAACTTGCAGATTATTGCAATTGATTATGTCTCGACGGCAGAAAGTCTACCCTGACCACTACCGTCTTCAGCACTATTAAGTTGAGCGCTGCAACAACATATTTCTAATATGACCAATAGCTCGCGTTGGATTAAGCCCCTTAGGACAAACGCTAACGCAGTTCATGATACCCCGACAACGGAAAACACTGAAAGGGTCATCCAAATCAGCTAAACGCTCTGCCGTAGCAGTATCACGTGAGTCAGCCAAAAATCTGTATGCCTGTAACAAACCTGATGGCCCGACAAACTTGTCAGGATTCCACCAGAATGATGGGCAAGCTGTTGAACAACAAGCACATAAGATACATTCATACAATCCATCCAGCTTTTCACGATCTTGAGGCGTCTGTATACGCTCAATAGCAGGTGCTGGCGTATCATTAATCAAGAATGGCTTAATTTTCTCGTATTGCTTGTAGAACATAGACATATCTACAACCAAGTCACGAATAACCGGCAAGCCCGGCAAAGGACGAATGATTAACTTGTTACCCTTCACAACTTCTGAAAGAGGTGTAATACAAGCCAATCCATTCTTACCATTCATGTTCAAACCATCTGAACCACAAACACCTTCACGACAAGAGCGGCGGTAAGCCAGTGATGGATCTTTTTCCTTAAGCAAGCCCAGGACATCAAGAACCATCAAATCTTTCCCTTCAGGGATCTGTAACTCAACATCCTGCATATAGGGTGCAGTGTCTTGTTCAGGATTATAGCGATATAAACTTACTAACATCTTCCAAATCTCCCCTTAGTAAGAGCGTACTTTTGGTGGGAACGCATCAACGGTCTTAGGCGAGAAATTAACATCACGCTTACCAACGCGCTTCTCTAGAGGGAAGTACATTGAGTGTTTCAACCAGTTTTCATCATCACGCTCAGTAAAATCATTACGAGCATGAGCACCACGACTTTCTTTACGTCCTTCTGCAGCTACAGCTGTTGCGTAAGCAACTTCGAACAAGTTATCCAGCTCAAGCGCTTCGATACGAGCAGTATTGAAAGCAGCGCTCTTATCTTCAAGATGAGTATTCTTAACTCTCTCACCTATTTCGTCGAGCATCTTAAGACCTTTCTGCATGGTCTCACCTTCACGGAAAACGCCAAAGTAAAGCTGCATCGTGCTTTGCAAATCTTCTCGAACCTTAGCAACACTTTCACCGCCAGTCGTATTATCCAAACGATCCAAACGACTTAATGCGGCTTCGATATCAGCCTCTGTTGCATCATCAGTTGCAAAACCTTCGCGCAAAGATTTCTCAATCTGCAAACCGGCAGCACGACCAAATACAACCAAATCAAGTAGCGAGTTACCACCAAGACGATTTGCACCATGAACTGATACACAAGCAGCTTCACCACAAGCATATAGACCTTCGATAACGTGATCGTTACCTTCAGCATCCTGCGTTAGTGCCTGACCACCGATATTAGTCGGAATACCACCCATCATATAGTGACAAGTTGGTACAACCGGAATTGGTACCTTAACCGGATCAACGTGAGCAAATGTACGTGACAATTCAAGAATACCTGGAAGCTTGGCATTCAAGGTTTCTTCACCCAAATGGTCCAACTTCAACATAACGTGATCTTTATTTGGACCACAACCACGGCCTTCTAGTATTTCCATAACCATTGAACGCGCAACAACGTCACGACCAGCAAGATCTTTAGCGTTAGGTGCGTAACGTTCCATGAAACGTTCGCCTTCGCCATTGATCAGGTAACCACCTTCACCACGACAACCTTCTGTTACCAGTGTACCCGCTCCAGCGATACCTGTTGGGTGGAACTGCCACATTTCCATATCCTGCGCTGGGAAGCCAGCGCGAAGCGCCATCCCCATACCGTCACCAGTATTAATCAAAGCGTTAGTAGTCGACTGATAAATACGACCAGCACCACCCGTCGCCATAACAGTTGCCTTAGCCTTAACGTATACACGCTCACCTGTTTCAATACAGATAGCAATGACACCAACCACTGCACCTTTTTGGTTTTTCACCAAATCGACTGCATACCATTCATTAAGAAAGGTAGTGCCGCCCTTCAAGTTGCCCTGGTATAGTGCGTGCAATAGTGCGTGACCTGTACGGTCAGCAGCAGCACAAGTACGTGCAGCCTGAGTCGGATTATCCGGCCCTTTAGACTGGCCACCAAACGGGCGCTGGTAGATACGACCTGCTTCAGTTCGCGAGAAAGGCAAACCCATATGATCCAATTCAAATACAGCCTGAGGGCCAACTGAACACATATATTCAATTGCGTCCTGATCACCGATATAGTCTGACCCTTTAACAGTGTCATACATGTGCCAGCGCCAATCATCATTTGGATCCGCACTTGCGATCGCACAAGTTATACCACCTTGAGCAGAAACCGTGTGAGAACGAGTTGGGAATACTTTAGTAATACAAGCTGTTTTGATGCCGGATTCTGTCAATTGAAGTGCTGCGCGCATACCAGCACCGCCACCACCAATAACTATTGCATCATAATTAAGCGTTCTTAATTTAGACATTTCTTACAGCCCCCAAAGAATCTGAACACCCCAGACCACGTAAACGAACATGACCAGGCCACAACCAGCTTGAAAAATAAACCTGAATACCATTGCTTTTAGATAGTCTGTAGACACCGTCCACAAACCGATCCAAGCGTGAGCACCCAAAGATAACAAAGCAAGTAAAGAAAATACTCTGACACAAGTTTGACTAAACAGCTCACTCCACTGCATGTATGTCAAGTCAGGGTTTAGCACTAGATAACCCAGAATAAATACCGTGTAAGCAGCCAACACAACTGCTGTAACACGCTGAATCATCCAATCATAGAGTCCACTACGACCAAAACTAGTAACACTTGCTACCATAACCAAACTCCTGCCAATAAGATAAGTACAACTGACACTGCTATAACAACTTTGGCACCGAACTGGCCAGCTTCAAGCGTTTCACCAATACCACAGTCCATTAATAAATGTCTAATTCCCGCTACCAAGTGATAAAGAAGCGCAGAAACCAAGCCCCACATAATCAAAGTAACAAAAGCACCGTCCAGACACTCTTTAGCGGCGTTAAAACCGTCTTCGCTCGAGAGCGAAAGTTCAAGGACATACATAAGAATTGCCACACCAACGAACAAGGCCACACCGGTAACACGGTGCACAATTGACGTTAGCGCAGGCAGAGGAAAACTAAATTGAGTTAGATCGAGATTTACAGGTCGTTTATCTTTCACAGCACATATACTCTCTCAAGTTGGCATGAGCTAATTTAAACAAAGGAAGGCATCTCTAAAGATTCGCCAACCCTTGCAACCTTTTTATAATAAGATGTTTCAACGCTATTCAGCCTTGCCGCCCGAAAATCTACAATAAAGATTATCCGAAACAAAACGTGAAATAGGCCACCACCTAATTTTGCTGACGGATTATAGGGATTAAGGCCGCGAAATACAAACCACGAACAAAAATAACGGCATTATTTGGCCATTATAAATTTTCTTGTATTTGACAATAATATTTCAGCAACATAGTAGCCCCGCCTTAGGCAGCTCTGGCACCATATCAAGCTTTTTTTCTTAGTTTTCATACCCACTTTGCACCAAATTAGCTTTTATTAGATATTTCCGCGCCACAGCCGTGCAAATTTCACCCACCCAAAAAGCCGAAACTTTCTTTGATTTTTTTTTCATCTACATTGGCACATTACAGAGACGTGACTATAGTCATTCTATTTGGCATAATGCGCAAACTTTTAAGTCGCCAACTGGCCGCAAGCTTTTTACCTATTAAGCAGCAGCTACGCTTGGCTTACTCTATCTCAGCAACAGGAGAGCACCATGACTGATAAAAAAGCTCAGTTATCGGTTGATGGGAAAACCATCGATTTACCAATTTATTCTGGCTCTGTCGGCCCAGATGTAATAGATG
>NZ_LWFZ01000663.1:0-14362 GCF_001635225.1 Oleiphilus sp. HI0086 | reverse complement strand
TTAATATGCGTAATACTTGAATCATTGATTTCAATATTCGTAAGGAGTATACGCAATGAACTATAAATTCTTTACTATTTTATCTGTCCTTTTGCTCAGTGCGTGCACTACAACTAAAACTATTTCTCTTGCAGTAAATGAATTGCCGCCCACTGCTGCCGATGATGGCGGTATAGAGCTCCAAATGTGGAAATCTATCGGGGGTAAAAATGTAAGAGCTCTAACTAGAAATGCTCGATTTCCGCTCAGCTCTAGTTCAAGTGAACTTGTCCAGGAGCTAGACTTTATTGATTCAAAGGGCGATAAATATGGGCAACGGCTAAGAGGTTTGCTTATGGTCCCCGAAAGCGGTGCCTATACCTTCTGGCTAAGCGCAGACGAAAGCGCAGAAGTTTGGTTATCTGGCGATGATACTCCCGACAATAAGCGATTGATCGCTTTTGTTAATAAGCCTTCTGGATACAAAATTTGGGATCGTTATAAAACTCAGAAGTCGCCTACTATTAACTTAGACGCTGGAACACCATACTATTTCGAAGTATTGCATAAAGACCACCTAGGTGGAGACTACTTAAATGTCTCATGGTCAGGGCCAGGTTTTGAGCTGACCACGCTAACGAGTGAAAACTTAGCATACTATGACCACGAATCAGGTTTAGCTGAAAGTTACCAGGATGGTTATCATGTCGGTTACCACTCAGGTAACCTTCTATCCCCCTATGATAATCGCTATCTGCCAATAGACAGTGATAATGACGGTTTACCTAATTTCTATGAATTAGCGATTGGAACAGATCCTAATGATGATGCCGATGCTTTTTCTGATAGTGATGGCGACCTATTAAGCAATGTTGATGAGTATTTCATTCTAAGCAACCCACTAGATGAGGACACCGATAACGACGGTATTCCTGATGGGTATGAGGTATTGGTTGGTCTCAACGTTCTAGATTCATCGGACGCCGTAAATGACAATGATGGTGATGGCTCGTCTAATCTTGATGAATATTTGGCAGGGACACAAATAGACAACGCAAGCAGCGTACCGGAACTCCCGTCAACCCCTGATTCGGGTGGACAAGATATTTACGCTGTTGAGCTTAATTGGTCGGCACCAAACACTAGAGAGGATGGAAGCGCTTTGAGCCAGGGCGATATCAAGTCTTATAAAATTTATCGTGGGGCAAGTAGTGGCAATATGGTGTTGCTAATAACCGTAACAGACCCTGAAGCGACTTCGGTTGCTTTGGAATCTCTAAGCGCTGGTACTCATTACTTTGCGATCAGTACCGTGACTAAGGATAACTCTGAGAGCAAAAAGTCTTCGATTGTCGAAGTAAATATATAGAGAATTGTAATTGCCTTGTACCAATATAAGGTGGATTTGTTGCCGGGATTTTGCTACCAAGTTAAATAAATTCAAATAATTGTTACATTTATGTGACGGTCGATTTATAGTGCGCACAATATCAAACTCTAATGGTAAAGGTGTGCATGATATGGATTTAAAATCTGCTCAAAAAATCGATTCTGCTGTGAACGATAGTCGAAAAGAATTTTCTCGTCTGGGGCTGGCATTTTTATTCTTAGCCGGGATTCTAGCTTACGTCGCGACAAGCTTCCAGCTTGGACAAGGTTCTTTGGTTTTATCTATCGCCGCAGTAGTTGGCGGCTATATGGCAATGAATATAGGTGCCAATGATGTGGCCAATAACGTTGGCCCAGCGGTTGGCTCAAAAGCGCTCACACTAACCTGGGCGATAATAATAGCTGCAATCTTTGAGGCCGGTGGTGCCTTGTTAGCTGGCGGTGAAGTCGTCAGTACCATTAAGAAGGGTATTATCAACCCCGAAAATATTACTGATTCCACTACTTTTATCTGGTTAATGCTTTCAGCCTTATTTGCTGGTGCTGTTTGGTTGAATGCAGCTACTTACCTCGGTGCGCCCGTTTCAACAACTCATTCAATCGTTGGTGGCGTGCTTGGCGCAGGTATTGCTGCTGGCGGATTGGCCATTGCAAACTGGAATAAAATGGGGATGATTGCTGCGAGTTGGGTTATCTCACCTGTGCTAGGGGGCGTTATTGCAGCCTCGCTTCTCCTATTCATTAAAAAGAAGATTATTTATCAGGATGACATGCTTCAATCGGCAAGACGCTTTGTTCCTTGGTTGATCGCGTTGATGGCGTGGGCGTTTAGTACTTATTTAGCGCTTAAAGGTTTGAAAAAAATATGGAAAATTGACTTCCAAATGGCCGCCATGATTGGTCTTGCTGTCGCCGCATGTTTTTTTGTTGTAATAAAACCTTTAGTTTCAAAGTCATCCAAAAAGCAAGAGAATAATAAGGAAGGCGTCAACAATCTCTTCACTATACCTCTGATTTTTGCTGCGGCATTATTAAGTTTTGCGCATGGAGCAAATGATGTTGCAAATGCCGTAGGACCGCTTGCTGCTATCACCGATTCGATTACCAGCGATGGTATTTCTAAAAAAGCGGCTATTCCTCTATGGGTGATGATGATTGGTGCCATTGGTATAGCAATTGGTTTGCTATTGTATGGGCCTAAGCTAATTCGTACCGTGGGCACAGAAATTACAGAGCTTGATAAGTCTAGAGCTTTTTGTGTTGCAATGGCTGCAGCCATTACTGTTATTATTGCCTCTCAGCTTGGTCTGCCTGTTAGTTCAACCCATATTGCGGTTGGTGGGATCTTCGGTGTTGGCTTCCTTAGGGAGTATCTAAAAACTAGTTATGCAAGTCAATTGCATACCATGCTTAGTCACCATGAGGGTGAAGAAAAGCGCCGGCTATCCGAGTTTCTTGATGATTTTAAAAGCGCATCTGTCGAAGAGATGGAAAAAATGCTGCAGACTGCAAAACAAGAGAAAAAAGCGCTTGGCTTTAATAAGGTCGAGCGCAAGCGTTTAAAGAAAATATATAAAGAAAAGCTTGTAAAGCGGTCCGCATTCAAGAAAATTATTGCTGCGTGGCTTATCACCGTTCCTGCTTCTGCAGCCCTTGCTGCTACGGTGTTTACTCTGATTTCAGGCTTTAGCATTTAAGATTAAGGCCGCTTCGCTTGACTAGGTTTCTTTACTTGAACCTAGTTAAGCGCTAGCCTTCAAGTTATCACAGTAAAGGAGCTGATTATGCCTAAAGAAAAAGTTGCCCACCTGATTACCGATTTGCATGAACGATTTGGTGACGAGTTAGTTAGCCCTCAGCAGCAGTCTTTGCTAGAGCAAGTTAAGACACATGCTCATGAGATGGATGAGGCTGAGCCCGCCGACCCAAACTTTTTAGAGCTTGTTGAAACCCTTGTTGCCGAGGTTGAGGCCGAGCATCCGAGAGCGGCTGCGATACTTGAGCAGATGCTTGATACCTTAAAAAATATCGGGATTTAAGCGACAACAAAAAGCCGATGATAGCGCTAGCCTCATCGGCTTTTTTACGTCTAGATTTTAGTCTGCTACTCTTTCAATTCACGGTAAGTTCTGAAAATTTCTTTAATCGGGCGTTTCGCTTTAAATCCAAAGGTTTCATTGAAATGAGACCCATCAATAACGACCGGATACTTAAAATAATTAAGCAAATAACACGGAAACATTGTTAAGTTCAGAAAGCCTGTAATGGCACGAGGCAACACGGGCGGGATAGATGGAATGGGTATGGGTGTACACTCACAAAGTTCCAGCGCGTCTTGGTAGGCAACCCAGTCATTTGTCGAAACATTGTAGACACCGCGCTTTCGCTGCTTATGCGCTAGCGTAACGGCATCGGCCATATCATCTATATGTATGAACTGCATGATTGGAGAGAATCCCATCAGTACCGGTGCGTATTTACTTGAAAGTAAGTTGCTGATGGTATTTCGTACGCCAGGGCCGACAATGTTACAGGGCCTTAGAATCGTAATGTTCAAGTCAGGATAGCGCCATAGGTAGATATTAGCTAGGCTTTCAAGCTCGACGGAATCTACCAGGTCCATTGTTAGCTCAGCTGCTTTTAGCGGGGCAGTTTCATCAATCAGTGCCGGGTTATAGGGTGATGACCCATAAACGTGATAGGTTGATAGCACAATAACATTGCTGATCCCGTATTTATGACTTAAGTCCAAAAGCTTTTGTGTGCCAAGAACATTGGCATTATAACGTCTCATCCGTGTTTCTTCTGCAGAAGAAATACGTCCGAGGTGAATAACGCTATCAAAGTCATGATGCTTAAACAGGTCTTCAAAAACGCGTTTATTGAAATCGACTTTATAACTTGGAATGTCGTCGCTGTGATAGGTGATTTTACGGAAATCTACAGCAGCAATTTGGTATTCATCACGAAGTCGATTAATGACTTGCTGGGCTAAGGCGCCGGCAGCGCCTGTAACAAGAACGTTTTTCTTGTGCTCAGCTTTTTTCTTGCTGATTGTTTTGCTAGTGTTTGTACGAGAACTCATTCGAATATTGCCTCCCTTTCATTCAATCCTTTTGCAATCAAGCCATTGATGGCTGATTTAACCTTTTCAACTCTACGCGTCACTTGCTCTTCAGTAAGATCTTCGTCTTCGAAGTAAATAGGTTTCCCAAAGTTGAGGCGAACTTTCGCAGGGAAAATGAAAGGCAGGGCTATTGGAACATAAGGAACGTTTAAAAGCTTAGCTAAGGGCTTGATATTGGCGATAGCAGGGATGGTCTCCTCACAGCCAACGACGCCAACCGGAATAATCGGTGTGGTGTGCTTCATTGCCAAGTGCACAAAGCCATTTCCGAAACGTGCAAGCTGATAGCGATCTTTGTATAGCTTTCCTGAGCCTCGTATTCCCTCCGGGAAAACCACAATAGCCTCACCATTTTCAAGCATTTTTGCGCAATTTATAGGGTCGCCTAATACGGCACCAACCTGATTCAGAAAATTTCCAAGGAATGGAACTGTTGGAAAGAAGCGCTCAATCATTGCGCGAGGTAAACGAGGAGAATTTTCTCGGTTTGCTACTGCATAACCGATAAGTGTTCCATCAATAGGAAGCTGTCCACTATGGTTTGCGATAATTAGTACGGGCCCTGAATCGGGAATATGCTCAATCCCGCTAGTCTCTACGCGAAAGTATTTGTTGTAAATGCCAGAGAATAAAGAAAAAACAATCTTATTGGTATCAGAGTTAAAACCCCATGGGTCATAGCCAAGGGTTCCAACTGGTTTTTCTATCTTATCGAGTTGGACGTTTAGTTCTTTTGATACTAGTTTATCTTTTAGAAAAGATTTTAAGCCCATTTCAAATCCTTTGACATATTATTGTGTTGCTGTTCTATCTTGACTCGACTTAGTTTTGTGACTGTGAGTCGACATGAACATTATGTCATATTATTACGCTGCGGGTCTTTTTAAATCAGGATTAAAGGGCAATAAAATATATAGGGATTGATTTATCACATACAAAAAAATTAAGCCTTTTCGCTTTAGAGAAAGTATCTTTCGCGCTTGGCACGATTCAATACTATAGTGATAGTAAGTCCTTTTATGAGATTCTTATGGATATAAGTGTATATGTTGGAGCGTTGGTTGCTCTATTTGTGATCATCGATCCGATTGGAATGGCTTTAATTTTCCATTCTTTGCTTGAAAGTGGTTCAGGTCGAAAGTTGATCGCTTTCAAGGCCTGTCTTATTTCCACGATGCTACTAGTATTGTTTGGCAATTTTGGTGAACTCCTTTTAAGTAAGCTTGCGATTAGTATTCATGCATTCAAGATATCCGGTGGCGTGCTTTTGTTTTATACGGCGTTTCGTATGGTTACCAGTAGTTTGTCTTTCGCTGGCAGCGGGAATGGCAGAGATATATCGGTTTTCCCATTGTCCATACCGCTACTTGCGGGGCCTGGCTCTTTAACAGTAAGTATTTTGTTGTTTTCTTCGACTAGTTCGGCTTTGGGCCAGCTTTCTGTGATGTTTGCCATTGTATCTATCAGCACGCTAACCTGTATTCTGATGATTTTTTCGGGCAATGTTAAACGCCTGGTTGGTGCGATAGGTGATGAAGTATTAAAACGTTTTTTAGGAATGATCTTAGCTGCACTGGCAATCCAGTTTATTCTGGATGGCTTGCGAGTATTTACTTAATGTCGGCGAATCAGCTTATGCTGCTATAAGGAATCAAAGCTTATTAAGCGCATTTTCAAGAGAAATGCTTTTTAGGTTTTGTGCCTCGGCAACGTTCTTGTTACAGAGCTCCCCATTAACAATATTCAGACCTTTCATAAAGCCCGGGTTCGTTTCCAGTGCTTTACGACAACCTCTATTAGCAAGCTCGATTACGTAAGGCGCTGTAGCGTTCGTTAAAGCTAGAGTTGAACTTCGTGCAACGGCTCCGGGCATATTGGCGACGCAATAATGTACGACATTATTTATTGTGAATACTGGCTTTTCATGAGTTGTAGGTTTTGAGGTTTCAATACATCCACCTTGGTCTATCGCCACATCTACGATCACGCTGCCGCTTTTCATCTGGCTTAGGTCAGTTTTAGTAATTAGCTTTGGGGCGGTAGCGCCGGGAATTAGCACAGCCCCAATAACAAGGTCGCAGTGAGGTAGGAGTTTGAGTAGGGCTGCGCGACTTGCGTATAGAGTTTTGATGCTGTTGCCAAACTCGCTTTCTAGTGTTCTTAGTGTTTCAATCGATTTATCGAATACGGTTACGTCGCTCCCCATGCCAACAGCGATTTTAGCAGCATTGCGGCCGACAACTCCGCCACCAAGTATCAGAACGCGTGCCGGTTCGACACCGGGGGCACCACTTAAGAGTACGCCGCGACCTCCCTGCGATTTCTCAAGGCAGTGAGCGCCTGCCTGAATTGACATTCGGCCAGCAATCTCTGACATTGGTGTAAGAAGAGGAAGGTGTCCCGCAGCATCGGAAACCGTCTCATAGGCGATGCACGTTGCTTTACTATCTAGCAAGTCGCTTGTTTGCTGAAGATCTGGTGCAAGGTGTAAATATGTAAACAGTATATGACCTGCGGTGAGCTGGCTGCGCTCCCAGGCTTGCGGCTCCTTTACCTTAAGAATCAGGTTTGCTTGGTGAAAAATATCAACAGCAGATTCGAGCACAGTCGACCCTGCGTCAAGGTATTCTTGGTTTGAAAAACCGGATCCTAATCCTGCATCTTTCTCTATAAAAACCTTATGTCCATGAGAATAGAGCTCGTGAGCAATGTTAGGCGTCATGGCGACGCGGAATTCGTTATTTTTGACTTCTTTTGGTACACCAATACGCATTGCTGACTCCTTTAAAAAACGCCAGATATGTTATTAGTATAGCTGTATTTTTAGCGGATGAAGAACGACGTAAGGGGAAGAGGAGGGGGAGTTTGTTTGAAAAGCTCCACCTCTAAGATCCTGGTTTGGGGTCTTAGAGGTGGGTACTAAGCACTCGTTAGCCGCGACGGCGAAATAGTGGTTGATTCATAAAGCTTGCTGCTTGATAAGATTCAGTAAAGTCGGACAAGCCTTCTTGTGCGACCTCAATATCTTTGTCTTCTCGAACTGCATATGCGTCAAAACCGCAGCGTTTCAGATAGAAAAGCTGGTCGTGAAGAATGTCGCCAATTGCACGAATTTCACCCTCAAAGTTCAAACGGTCGCGAAGTATACGAGCATAGGAGTAGCCGCGCCCGTCAACAAACTTAGGGAAGTTTATTGCAATAGCAGGAAGCTTATCCAGGTAGGGTGCAAGCGCTTCCGGTTCTTCGTCGCTGTCGAGCCAAACGCCAACTTCAGAAGCATCAATGCATCCAGGGTTTTCAAGCAAATAGTTTAAGGGAACAAATACCTGGCTCTGCTCAAGCTTGCCTGAAAAACCTTTATCTAGAATTTGCCACGCATCATCGACAATCTTATCTACTTTAATCAGCCTTGGCATATACGCGCTCCTTAAAAGGTAGCATTCCAATTCTACGGAATGTATCAATAAACAGTTCTTCTTCAGTTCGGTTTTCAATATAAACGTTGATAATCTTTTCAACGACTTCAGGCATCTGAGCTCTAGCGAAGGACGGGCCTAATATTTTGCCAATGGCGGCATCTTTACCCGAGTTTCCACCTAGAGATACCTGATAGAATTCTTCGCCGCGCTTATCAACACCGAGAATTCCAATGTTACCCACATGGTGATGACCGCAAGCGTTCATACAGCCTGATATATTTAAATCGATCTCGCCGATGTCATAGACATAATCTAGATCATCAAACTTGATTTGAATCTGCTCAGCTACTGGTATTGATTTGGCGTTTGCAAGGCCACAAAAGTCGCCGCCTGGGCAGCAAATAATGTCTGTAATCATGCCAAGGTTAGGCGTTGCAAAACCAGCTGCTTTAGCCTCACTCCATAATTCAAACAACATATTCTGAGGAACGTCTGCAAGAACAATGTTCTGGTCGTGTGTTACACGGACTTCACCAAAACTATACTTATCAGCCATGTCTGCAATTGTATCAACCTGCTTGTCAGATGCATCGCCTGGTGGTGTGCCCGTTTTCTTAAGTGTTAGCGTAACGATCGAGTAGCCAGGCTTTTTATGGTCATTGACATTACGCTTGATCCAATTGGCAAAGCCTTTGTGCTCGTCTTGTTGCTTAACAAAGCTTTCACTATTATCAGCAAGCGATTGGTATGCTGGTTCTGTAAAGAAGTTTTTTACACGGTCAATTTCTTCATTGGTCAGTGTTGTCGCTCCATCCTTGATATGCTCCCATTCAGCTTCAACGCGTTCTGCGAACTTGGCGGGTGTAAGGGCTTTTACAAGGATTTTAATACGAGCTTTGTATTTGTTGTCGCGGCGACCGTGAATATTGTAGACACGCAAGATCGCATCGAGATAACTAAGCAGGTGCTTCTCGGGTAAAAACTCACGAATTACCGAGGCAATGATTGGCGTACGGCCTAGCCCACCACCGGCCAAAACTTTAAAGCCAATTTCACCTGCATCGTTCTTAACAAGCTCCAGAGCAATATCATTCACTAGAGACTCAGTACGATCTGTATCACCACAAGCGTTTACCGAGATTTTGAATTTACGTGGCAAGAATGCAAACTCAGGATGGAAAGTCGACCACTGACGTATGATCTCGCAGTAAGGGCGCGGGTCTAACAATTCATTCGCTGCCACACCGGCAAACTGGTCAGTCGTGGTGTTACGAATACAATTGCCACTCGTTTGAATGGAATGCATTTCAACACTACGAAGCTCGTCAAGAATGTCTGGGACATCTTTTAGCTCGGGCCAGTTGAATTGGACGTTTTGGCGAGTAGTAAAGTGCAGGTAGCCTTTGTCGTAGTCACGACTGATTGAAGCGAGCTTCCTAAGCTGTGTGGAAGACAGCATGCCGTAAGGTACGGCGACCCGAAGCATAGGTGCTAATCGCTGGACGTATAGACCGTTTTGCAGACGTAAAGGCAAAAAGTCGTCACCTGCCAAAGTCCCTTCAAGAAAGCGTTGGGTTTGACCGCGGAACTGCTGAACCCGTTCCTGGACGATCTGTTTGTCGTAACCATCGTATTTGTACATTTAGTGCGTCTCAATCGTACTTGCTTAATATAATTTAGCCCAAAGCAGCCTGGGGCCATTTTTGCGGGCGCTAAGGGTATCAGTTTTTAATAAGCGGTTAAATAACCAGCTTATATAAGTTTGTTTAGCTATTACGGGTTTTGGTTATATAAAAGCCGTTTTTTAGCGATTAATCATAGTTTAGTACCGGACTCAACCATTTTTCTGCTTCAGTGATAGACATTGATTTACGCTTAGCGTAATCCTCGACCTGGTCTTTGGTAATTTTTCCAACAGAAAAATATTTTGAATCAGGGTGGGAATAATAAAACCCACTAACTGAAGCTGCAGGTGTCATTGCAAAGTGTTCGGTTAATGAAATTCCGGCACTGTTTTCGGGTTCCAGTAGCTTGAACAGCTCGGTCTTTTCAGTATGATCAGGGCAAGCAGGGTAGCCCGGAGCAGGGCGGATACCGCGGTATTTTTCTTTAATCAAGGCGTCGTTATCAAAGCTTTCATCTCCAGCGTAAGCCCAGAACTCTTTACGAACTCTTTCGTGCATACGCTCAGCGAAAGCTTCGGCTAGGCGGTCAGCTAGCGCTTTGACCATAATCGCGTTGTAGTCGTCATGTTTTGCTTCGAACTCGGTGGCAAGTTCTTCAGCACCGATTCCAGCGGTGACTGCAAAGCCACCGATATAGTCATTGAGACCCGTTTCTTTAGGTGCAATAAAGTCAGCTAGTGATAAGCTAAATTGATTGCCCGCTTTGTCAGATTGCTGGCGTAGGTGATTCAGGCTTAGATTTACCTTAGATCGACTTTCGTCTGCAAATACAGTAATTTCATCATCGCCTTGAGCGTTTGCTGGCCAAAATCCGATAACAGCCTTGGCTTTTAGTTTTTTATTGCTTATCAGATCCTTGAGCATTTTTTGTGCATCATTGAAAAGACTCTGAGCAGCTTCACCGATATGCTCATCTTTTAATATTTTCGGGTATTTTCCAACCAGGTCCCACGTGATAAAAAACGGAGTCCAATCGATATAGTCAACTAATTCTTCAAGTGGGTAGTCTTCAAAGATTTTGGTGCCGGTAAATTTCGGCTTAGGTGGTTCGTAGCCGCTCCAATCAAGTGACAGCTTGTTTGCTACTGCTTTTTCATAGCTTAGGAAGCTGGACTTGGCGCTGCGGTTTTTACGACGTTCGCGTACCGTCTCATATTCCACCTTCACGTTCTCGACAAAGGTGTCACGCTGTGTATCACTTAACAAAGAGGTAGCAACACTGACACTACGTGAGGCATCTGTGACATAGACTGAAATATTATTTTGATACTGAGGTTCTATCTTCACAGCGGTGTGAGCCTTAGAGGTCGTTGCACCACCGATCATTAGTGGTATATCCAAGCCTTCTCGCTGCAGCTCTTTTGCGATATGGACCATTTCGTCAAGCGACGGTGTGATTAGGCCACTAACTCCAATAATGTCTACATTATGTTCTTTGGCGGCAGCAAGTATTTTATCGGCAGGAACCATTACACCAAGATCTATTACTTCATAGTTGTTGCACTGTAAAACGACACCAACGATATTCTTGCCGATATCATGTACATCGCCTTTAGCGGTGGCCATTAGGATTTTACCCTTGGTCGTTTGTTTATCACTTTTTTCTGCTTCAATGAAGGGGACGAGATGTGCGACTGACTGTTTCATTACCCGGGCGCTTTTAACGACTTGTGGTAAGAACATTTTA
This sequence comes from Oleiphilus sp. HI0086, assembly GCF_001635225.1. Classification (NCBI taxonomy): domain Bacteria; kingdom Pseudomonadati; phylum Pseudomonadota; class Gammaproteobacteria; order Oceanospirillales; family Oleiphilaceae; genus Oleiphilus; species Oleiphilus sp. HI0086. Next base: position 3,076 of record NZ_LWFZ01000663.1, on the reverse strand, counting down.
CCTTCGCCAAATAGGTCGCCTACGACATTCATTCCATCCATTAAAGGGCCTTCGATGACCTCAATTGGTCTCGCTGCTTTGACGCGAGCTTCTTCGGTATCTTCTGTAATAAAGGTGGTAATACCTTTAACAAGCGCGTGTTCGAGTCGCTTTTCGACAGGCAGCTTACGCCACTCTAGATCCTCTTTCTTCTTCTCACCGGCTTCACCGCGGAAATTATCAGCTATTTCAAGAAGTCGATCAGTTGAGTCGTCCCGTCTATTTAGGACAACATCTTCGACGCGCTCTTTTAGCTCTGGATCAATATCGTCATAGATAACTAGTTGTCCGGGATTGACGATACCCATGTTCATACCGGCTTTTATGGCGTGATAAAGAAAGACGGAATGAATAGCCTCGCGTACTGGGTTGTTGCCGCGGAAGGAAAACGAGACGTTACTAACGCCACCAGAGACACTTGCATAGGGTAGGTTTTGACGAATCCAGCGAGTAGCTTCGATAAAGTCAACGGCGTAGTTGTTATGTTCTTCGATACCTGTTGCGACCGCAAAAATATTCGGGTCAAAAATAATATCTTCAGGAGGCATGCCTAAGCCAACCAATACGTCGTATGAGCGCTTACAAATCTCTATCTTACGATCTAAGGAGTCGGCCTGACCCTTCTCATCGAAAGCCATCACTACCGCGGCCGCACCGTAACGAATACAGGCTTTCGCATGATCGATAAATTGCTCTTCGCCTTCCTTCAAGCTAATTGAGTTAACGACAGCCTTCCCTTGTACGCAACGCAGTCCGGCCTCAATTACTTCCCACTTAGAGGAGTCAATCATAATTGGTGCTTTGGAGATATCTGGTTCTGAAGCGACGAGGTTGAGAAAGTGGACCATCGCTTCTTTGGATTCCAGCATGCCTTCATCCATATTGATATCGATGATTTGTGCGCCGTTTTCAACTTGCTGTCTTGCAACGTCGAGTGCTTCTTCAAACTCTTCGTCTTTAATAAGCCTCAAAAACTTCTTTGAACCAGTAACGTTAGTGCGCTCACCGACATTAATGAATAGTGAGTCTTCATCTGTAACAAAAGCTTCTAAGCCGGAAAGGCGAAGTTTGGGTTTGATCTGTGGAATAGCCCTTGTACTGTGTTTCTCCATACGTCGTGCGATTTCAGCAATGTGCTCTGGTGTTGAACCGCAGCAGCCACCGATAATGTTGATTAAATTATCTTTTGCGAAGGTCTCAACGATATCGGCCATTTCTTCAGGTGTTTGATCGTATTCACCAAACTCATTCGGCAGGCCTGCGTTAGGGTGGGCGCTAACATAGCATTCGCCCTTGGTAGATAACTCTTCAATGTAGGGCCGAAGTGCATCGGCACCCAGAGCGCAGTTAAAACCGATGCTCAGAGGCTTGCAGTGCTTAACAGATATTAGGAAGGCCTCAGCTGTCTGCCCGGACAGAGTACGGCCCGAGGCGTCAGTGATGGTGCCTGAAATCATGATTGGCAGTTTCAGTTTGGAATCCTGAAAGTATTGTTCAACTGCATAAATAGCTGCTTCAGCATTAAGCGTATCGAATATGGTCTCGATCATGATTATGTCGGCACCGCCTTTTACCAAGGCATCGGTGGCTTCATAATAATTGTCGTAAAGCTCTTCGAAAGTGACGTTTCTAAAACCCGGGTCGTTAACGTCGGGGCTAATGGATGCCGTACGTGATGTTGGGCCAACGACACCTGCAACAAATCTTGGCTTGTCGGGCGTTTCAGCGGTCTTCTTCTCCGCTTCTTCACGTGCAATACGTGCAGCTTCGAAATTTAACTCGTATACAAGCTCTTCCATGCCATAGTCAGCTTGGGAAACTTTGGTCGAGTTGAAAGTGTTTGTTTCAATTATATCTGCGCCTGCATCTAGATATTGTTTATGGATGCTAGCAATGGCGTCTACTTGAGTCAGGCATAATAGGTCATTATTGCCTTTAACTTCCGAAGGGTGGTCTTTGAACCTTTCACCGCGATAGTCTTCCTCTTCAAACTTAAAGCGCTGGATCATTGTTCCGGTAGCGCCATCCAGTATTAGGATGCGCTTGCTTAGCGCGTCGTTCAAAAGCTGAGTTCTATTTTGTATGTTGGACATTAAATGTGTATTCCCAAAATAAGGTGAAATAGCACGCAATTCTATGCGATGTTGTAGAAAGCGCTATCTTAGCGGAAATAAAAGTATATTGAAATATTTTGATATAGAAAATAATATCTAAAAACCTGACAATTTCTGCTCTCACACAAGCGTGAGTATAAAACGATTACCTGAGTATTTTACTAAGTCTTTATCCCAGAGTCCAAAACCCGTATTATATGCGCAAATAATTTCATCGAGGCTTACTTCATTATGGTCACTGTTTCCGAATCAGCTCAACATTATCTCGCTCAACTTGTCTCTAATCAGGAGTCAAATGGTATGGGCGTTAGAATGTTTGTTACTCAGCCAGGCACTAAATTTGCCGAGACCTGTTTGGCCTATTGTCAGCCTGAAGATATCGTTGAAGACGATGAAGTGATGGAGCTAGAAGGCTTTAAACTTTACCTCGAGAAGAAAAGCGTTCCATTTCTAGATGAAGCATTTGTAGATTACGCAGAAGAAAAAATGGGTGGCCAGCTGACAATTAAAGCGCCAAATGCCAAGATGCCAAAGATAGATGAAAATTCCAGCTTGTCAGAGCGTATCACCTATATTCTTGTTACGGATATTAACCCTGGTTTGGCATCGCATGGTGGTGATGTATCACTTGTTGAAATAACTGAAGATCAAATTGCGGTACTTCGCTTCGGTGGCGGTTGTCAGGGGTGTAGTGCAGTTTCAATTACCTTGAAGGACGGTGTCGAAAAGCGTTTGTTGGAGGTTGTTCCTGAGCTAAGTGGCGTGCGTGATGTAACAGATCACTCCGTTACGGATAATGCTTATTATAAATAAGCGAACTCTGGTATCAGAATAGCGCTCTTAGAGCTTAGGTTCTAGGTACAACTAGTTAGTCGTTCTAAAAAAGGAAGGTCAATGATCTTCCTTTTTTTATGCTTGATTGT
>NZ_LWFZ01000662.1:0-4460 GCF_001635225.1 Oleiphilus sp. HI0086 | reverse complement strand
TCTACTCTTGGCGTCACTATTTATAATATTATCGATATGGCGGGTACGGAAAGAGCGCCCTGTAGAGAGTAAATAAATTGACTCAAGTAAGCTGGTTTTACCCGATGCATTTTCGCCCCAGATAAAATTTAAAGACTTACTAAAAGAAACACTCAGATCGTGGAGGTTTCGAACGCTCTTTATTGATATTGACGATAAGGACATAAATTAACTAAAGGCTCTACGAAAAAGGACATAGAACCATAAATGATGTGCCATATTCTAATGAAGCATATTCAGTCGATCATCAACAAACATATCTAGCTCAGGCGCTAATATATGAACATAGCGATCGAAATACAAAAATTGCTTTAATAACAAAGCAAATTCTCTAGGGAAGTGGATACCATTCTGCTCACCAACCTTAACCATATCCATTAGCACATTATTAATATCATCTTCACCCTGCGTCTCGAACATCGCTGTATCGGGGACCATCACATCTAGTTTATTAAACACTCGACGTAAATCGTTTGCTAAGTCATCAACAATGACATCTTTATCTGTGACACCAATGCGAATCATCGCATCAGCCATACCCTCAAAGTTTCCAATCATAATCGCTGATATAAAGTCTGAAACAGCTTCCCAGGTGCCAGGGTTAATACGACCTACAATACCAAAGTCGATAAAGCCGATACGACCATCTTCGAGAACCATTAAGTTACCTGCATGAACATCAGCGTGGAAAAAGGCACACTGCGTCAAACTAGAGAACCAGGTATTCATTGCTGTGATCAATGTCTTTTCGGGATCGGAGCAGTATTTACGAATTGTATCCAAATCAGTTAGCGATACACCATAAAAACGTTCCATTGTCAGAACTCGTCTCGAGCTAGCGCTTCGATAAACTTTAGGAACGCAAACATCCTCGTGGCCAGCACTATGCAAAAACTCGCTAAACTCATCTAGGTTATTTGCTTCTTTTATAAAATCACACTCTTCCATCATTGTGCGCTGAATTTCTTCAACGACACCAGACATAGATGTCCATGATAGCTTTGGTGCCAGATGTTCAATAATTCTCGCTGAGACATAGAGAAAGTTAAGGTCTGTAAGCAATACATTCTCAACACCTGGCTTTTGAATTTTGATCACTACATCTTCACCCGATACAAGCTTGGCAGCATGAACCTGAGCAATAGAAGCGGATGCTAAAGGAACCGGGTCAACATAAGAATAAACTGCACTCAAAGGCTTACCTAATTCATTTTCAATAATCTTTCGAGCCACAGAAAAAGAAAAAGGCTGGGTACGATCTAAGCAGTTTTGAAATTCTTCAACGTAATCTTGAGGAAAGAAAGTAGGCGAACTTGCGATAAACTGCCCTAACTTAATATAGGTAGCACCTAAGTCTTCAAAAATAGATCTTAATAACTTGGGATTGGGTGGCCGTTTACCGATTAACCATTGAGCACCTGTTTTAGCAAGAATGCCTGTAGTCTGACCAATACGAAAAGTTCCCTTCAATGTATCTGTAAACAATCCCATCGCTTTGTCCTTTTATATTACTATCTGAATTACAACGCTAATAATGAAGAAGCGCCTGTTAGAGTCTTCCCTGCCCTACTCTATAAGCGCATCGGCATGATTACGTATAAGTTTCCATCATTCTCTGAAGACTCTATCAAAGCCGATGAATTTGCATTCAATAGCGTCATTCGAATATTTTCACTCGACAAAACATTCATAACATCAATTAGATAGCTAACATTGAATCCAATCTGTAAATCTTCACCCTGATAATCCACTTCCAAACAATCTTCAGCTTGTTCGTGCTCTGGATTATTAGCAAACACCTGCAATTGATTCTCAGACAAATGTAATTGAATTCCTCGAATATTTTCATGTGAAAGAATACTTGCTCGCGTAAACATATCCTTAAGCGAACTTCTATCCGCATACATAACCTTGTCACCACCCTTAGGAATAACACGGTTATAGTCAGGGAACTTTCCATCGATCAATTTTGAAGTGAATCTATAATTGCCTATCTGTGAATATATATGGCTTTCACCGATAGAAAGCACCACTTCGTCTTCAGAGTCAGATAACAAACGACCGAGCTCAATAATACCTTTTCTCGGTACAATCACCTGCTTGTCTGTATCGCGCTCAAGATCTGTTGCTAGAGATGAAAGTGCGAGACGATGCCCATCCGTTGCAACTAAACGAACGTAACGGTTACCTAGCTCTAACAACATGCCGTTTAAGTAGTAGCGAACATCCTGTTGCGCCATCGCAAAAGAAGTCGCGTCAAGCATCTGTTTAAAGTCACGCTGCATGAAACTCACAGCAATATCGTGAGGAGACTCTTCAGTATTCGGAAACTGATCTGCTGGCAAGGTTGCTAAGGTAAAGTGGCTCTTACCGGAACGAAGGTGCATCTTTTCACCTTCCAGACTTAGCTCAATCACTGCATCATTTGGTAAAGAGCGACAAATATCTACTAACTTACGTGCAGGCAAGGTAATTCTTCCAGCAGTCTCGACTGCGGCGCTATTAAGCGTACAAACTAACTCAACCTCCATATTGGTGCCGGTTAATTCTACTTTACCTGGTTCTGCTTCAAGCAAAATATTCGAAAGCACAGGCATGGTTTGCTTTCGCTCAACAACACCCGAAATAATTTGAAGAGGACTTAGGATTTCTTCACGAGTAATAGTTAATTTCATTTTTTATCTGCTCTTTTAGATCTAGAGTATTGTTAGTAATTTATCATGTATATGAGTAATTAAAGAGAACCCAACGCTTATTTAAGTCGTTAAAATTCTCATAAAGTTATGGTGGTCTTCTCGAATACCTGGGTCATTATCCTTCAATTCAACAACCTTCTTACAAGCATGTAAAACAGTCGTATGATCCCTGCCACCGAAAGCATCGCCTATTTCAGGCAGGCTGTGATTGGTTAGTTCTTTTGCAAGCGCCATAGCCATCTGTCTGGGTCTGGTAACTGAACGGGTACGCCGCTTCGATAACAAATCTGCTACCTTTATTTTATAGTACTCAGCAACAGTTCGCTGTATGTTTTCTATACTAACTTGCTTGTCATGTAGAGCAAGCAAGTCTTTTAGACATTCACGAATAAAAACCGGAGTAATCTCTTCGCCTGTAAAATGAGCATTGGCAGCAACTAGTTTTAAAGCCCCTTCTAGCTCACGAACGTTGGAGCGAATCTTTTGAGCAATAAAGAAAGCCGATTCACTACTAAGATTAACCTTAGTCTGCTCTGCTTTTTTCATCAAAATTGCAACACGGGTTTCTAGTTCAGGCGGCTCAACCATAACGGTAAGTCCCCAGCCAAAACGAGACTTCAAACGTTCTTCCATATTATCAATTTCTTTAGGGTAGCGATCGCAGGTCAATATCATTTGCTGACCGCCTTCTAATAAGGCATTAAAAGTATGGAAAAACTCTTCTTGCGAACGCTCTTTACGTGCAAAGAATTGAATATCATCGATTAGCAAAGCATCAACAGATCGGTAATATCGCTTGAATTCATTGATCGCATTAATCTGCAGAGCTTTAACCATATCGGCAACAAATCGTTCGGAATGAAGGTAAACCACCTTAGCATTAGGATTCTTCTTAACGATTTCATTACCGACAGAATGCATCAAGTGAGTTTTACCCAGACCAACACCACCATAAAGAAATAAAGGGTTATAAGCTCCGCCTGGATTTTCTGCTACCTGGACAGAAGCAGCGCGTGCTAACTGGTTAGATTTACCTTCTACAAAAGTATCAAAAGTAAAATTAGGATTTAAAAAGCTTTGGTGTTTTATAATTGAACCTTCAACTTCAACCCGCCGTTCAACAGGTTTCGATGAAGACAGACCACTTTCGCGAGGCTTATGAGAACTATGTTGGTTAGGTGAAGCAGGGCTAGGCTTTCTTCTGTTGTCTTCAGTTTTAAGCTTTGTACCATTATCAGCTTCTTTAAGACTGCCAATTTTTAGATTGACGGAAGAAATGACTTTGTCATGCCCCATATCTTTAAGTAAGTCGTTTATACGCTGTAAGAACTTTTCTTTAACCCAATCCAATACGAATTTGTTCGGTGCATATAATTGAAGTATACCGTTAACACACTCCCCCTGAAGCGGCCTTAACCAAGTATTATATTGCTGACTAGGCAATTCTTCTTTTAGCTTTTCTAAGCACTCAGACCAGACTTCAGTTTGCACTTGGTACTTTATTCCTATTATTTAGAAAGGGGGGAAATACAACCGTTTTTATTAAGGTGAATTTTAACGGTAAAACGTCGTAACTACTAGCGCTATTTTTAGGTTAATAAGCCGCCTGTTAATAACTTTATATATATATTTCAAATAATTAATAACTTTACACACAAGCTTGTGCACAATTTTACAGCTAATTTTTTTAGTGCTCGATTATTGCAAAAAGTAGTAGAAATAAAT
>NZ_LWFZ01000661.1:0-18347 GCF_001635225.1 Oleiphilus sp. HI0086 | reverse complement strand
TAAGTTAATACCAAAGCCCGTGCGCTTGATCGACTTAAGGAACTGCTTTGGCATAATCATATCGGTATCGACATTGGCACGATCAATCGGAGCAACGATACCTTTAACTTGTGTAAACTTTTTCATCGCTTTTACCCCTTAATAAATTCACGTACATCAACAAAGTGACCGGCTATGGCAGCCGCAGCGGCCATGGCAGGGCTAACCAAATGCGTACGACCACCAAAGCCTTGGCGACCTTCGAAATTACGGTTTGAAGTTGAAGCGCAATGCTCGCCTTCACCCAACTTGTCTGCATTCATTGCCAAGCACATTGAGCAACCCGGTTCACGCCATTCAAAACCGGCTTCTAAGAAAATCTTATCCAGCCCTTCTTGCTCAGCTTGCTCCTTGACCAAGCCAGAGCCTGGAACAATCAGCGCCTGCGTTAAAGAGTCTGCAACCTTGCGCCCCTTGACCACTTCTGCTGCCGCTCTAATATCTTCAATTCTTGAGTTAGTACAAGAACCAATAAATACTCTGTCCAGCTTAATGTCAGTAATAGGCATATCTGCTTCCAAGCCCATGTACTTAAGCGCTTTCTCGATGCCCTCTTTCTCAACTGCATCACTAGCGTTGTCAGGGTTAGGCACATTGTTATCTACCGGAAGCACCATTTCAGGAGAGGTTCCCCAGGTAACTTGAGGTTTGATTTCAGAGCCCTCTAGCTCGACAACCTGATCAAAGACAGCATCGTCATCACTGTGCAAGTCTTTCCAGTTTTCGACTGCGGCGTCCCACATCTCGCCTTTTGGCGCGAATGAACGGCCTTTTACGTAATCGACGGTCGTTTGATCTACTGCGATAACACCTACACGTGCACCAGCTTCGATAGCCATGTTGCACACGGTCATTCGCCCTTCCATAGACAGCTCTTCAATTGCTTTACCTGCAAACTCAATTGCGCAACCTGTACCGCCAGCCGTACCAATTTTGCCAATAATAGCCAAAACGATATCTTTACCTGTGATACCTTCGCCAACTGAACCGTTCACACGTACAAGCATGTTCTTCATCTTCTTCTGAACAAGGGTCTGGGAGGCCATAACATGCTCAACTTCAGAGGTGCCAATACCGTGAGCCAAGGCACCGAATGCGCCATGGGTAGAGGTATGGGAATCACCACAAACAACCGTCATGCCCGGCAAGGTAGCGCCCTGCTCTGGGCCTATTACGTGCACAATGCCCTGGCGCTTGTCTAACATTTTGAATTCAAGCACGTCGAAAGCTTCGCAGTTGTCATCCAAGGTTTGTACCTGGATACGTGAAACTTCATCGGTAATAGATTCAATTCCGCCAGTTCTGTCAGTTGTCGGGACGTTATGATCAGGTGTCGCGATATTAGCATCAGTTCGCCATAAAGGACGACCAGCCAGACGTAAGCCTTCAAAAGCCTGCGGTGACGTTACTTCGTGCAGAAGTTGTCTATCGATATAGATTAGTGAAGAACCATCTTCACGCTGCTTAACCAAGTGGGAATCCCACAATTTGTCATATAGCGTTCTACCAGCCATAACGTACTCCAGTGTTGCTTAAGGCCTAAAATTTGATGCCTGATACTTGATATCAAGCGTGCACTAATAATATTATCCCAGATCAAATAAAACAAATTCATATTTGTTATATTATTGATTCCAATTTGGAATACCTGTTAAGGAAAGGTACAAAATGGATATAGATTCTTTATTAGCATTTGTGACAGTTTACAAAGAGCGCTCATTTTCTAAAGCAGCCGAACGTCTATCACTTACTCAGCCCGCCATCACAAAGAGAATTCAGGGACTAGAACGTCAACTTTCGTGCAAACTCATTGAGCGTTTGCAGCGCGACCTCCTGTTAACCGAGGCTGGCGAAGCGCTGTATCCACACGCTCTGTCCATCCTGCATGAAATTGATAACGCAAAGCATGCAATCAAGAATTTATCTCACAATGTAGAAGGCGCGTTAAGAATTGTGGCCAGTCATCATATAGGCCTACACCGACTTCCGTTAATCTTGAAAGAATTTAGCAAGCGCTATCCAGAAGTAGACCTTAAGCTTAACTTTCTTGATTCCGAAAGCGCCTACCCAATATTAGGAGATAATCAGGCTGATATTGCTTTTATTACCATCCCGGACCAATTAAGTGACGACTATATATGTCACCTTTCTTGGAGCGACCCTATGAGCTTTATTTGTAGCCAACATCATGAGCTTGCCAGCTTAACAAGCGTAACACCCCCTGACCTTGCAAAGCACAACGCAATTCTGCCCTCACGATCCACGCTCACTTACCGCGTCGTCGAAGCTATGTTTCATCAATCGAAATTAATGCTAAACGCGAGCATTCCAACGAACTATCTAGAAACCATGAAGATGATGGCCGGAGTAGGCATGGGTTGGAGCGTGCTGCCAAACACGATGATTGATGAAGAGCTGAAAGTATTACCGATCGATCTTTCGAATAGCTACGGCACCGAATCGGAATTGACCAGAAATCTTGGCGCCGTGAGTTTCAGAAAAAAGAGTATGAGCAACGCTGCAAAAGCCTTTATTGAAGTGGCTGAATCCATTTGGGGACGGCAGGTATCAGTACAAAAAACTTAAATTGGTTAACGTACCGAGGCAATCGCACCGTTAGAGATTCATCATCTCAACAATAACTGTTTTCGCAACAAAACCAAATACCCCCAAACCAAGCGCAAAGAACAGGATAAATGTACCGAATTTACCGGCATTTGAGCGTTTAGCCAAGTCCCAAACAATATATCCCATATAAAGAATTAGCGCAGTGACCAGAACATATAACGAAATAGACTCAAACTGCTCAACACTCATGACTTTACCTCTTAACATTAATACTGTGCGAAACAAAGCGCGCGATTCTACTTGCTCTTAGCTGTTTCGTTCAAGAAAACTAATGTTAATTTAATAAGTTAGAGTATTCAGACTAGATTAGGCTCTGGTTTTATAATACTGGCGGTGAAGCTGCTCAGGTTTTGCACCAAGAAAGTATGCCGCACGTAGCCTCCACATCAATAATACGGTTTTTACTGCCCCTTCTTTTTCCCACTTGCGTGCTGAAGTAATGGCCTGATCTTTTAGGCATAAGGGCGGAGCAGAACGCTTTAAGCGTTTGCTTAACTCTATATCTTCCATTAAAGGCTGATCTGGAAAGCCGCCTACTTTCCGAAAAAGGCAGGCGCTAACAAATATCGCCTGATCTCCAGTAGCTATACCTGTAAGCCGTGAGCGAATATTGATGAACCAAGAAATTACCTTAAATATCGCGGCAGAGTTATCGAGCTGAATATCAAAGCGCCCCCAAACGGGTTCGGATGAGATTGCGCCATGTAGCATGTTAATAGCTTTACTTGGTAATACCGTATCTGCATGCAAAAACAGAAGAAGACGCCCTTGAGCTAACTCTGCACCAGCATTCTGTTGTGCGGAACGCCCACACTTTGAGCGAATTAAATGAGCATCCATATCTAGCTCACTTATAAGTGAAGAAATTATCTCGCCACTACCATCAGTACTACCGCCATCGACCAGCAGCACTTCGCAGCGCTTACTAGCGAGAGTGTTGAGCTTGCGTAATAAACGCTCAATATTTTCAGCTTCATTAAATACGGGAACAATAATACTCAGGTCAATCGAGTGCGCCACCGCAGCTACTCCCCTGTCCTGCAGTGCAACCATAGCAGTGGTCTGCCACAACTATCGTAGAACCTTCTATAGCCTGCCCTAAAATATCGCTTAGATGCATTCTATTTTTATCAGATGCTATCAATCCTCCCTCCAGTCTAAGCATTGGCATATCAAGCATCTGATTGAAATCACAATCAAACACATGGCCCTGCCAGTCAATACTTATCAAGCTGCGACACATTACCGAGGTAAGGTTTTCCTTTGCATACGACTCTTTCAATAGATCCATATAGTTATGAAATTCGCCCTTGGACAAAAGCACGCTCCCAAAGCGAGAAATAGGCATATTCGTTATTGTGAAAAGTTGGTCAAAGAGAATATCGAAATTTTCATAGAGCTCTTTTTTATAATCCTGCTCTAGCTGTTGCTGAGGAGGAGGTAGGAACGGACCACCAGGATTATAAACTAAACTCAAGGTCAAGCCGCTCCCTTCGACTCCATAACCTAGTTTGTTTAGGAGCTTTAAGCTCTTGATGCTATCTTCGAAAACACCTTTCCCTCTTTGTTGGTCGACATTATCTTTCGTGTAACAAGGTAGAGACGCGACAACTTCCACCTCGTTAGCAGCCAGAAACTCAGCAAGGTCTTCATAGCCAGGTTCTTGCAGAATCGTCAAATTGCAGCGATCAATAACATGCACTCCCAGTGACCTTGCTTCTTCGACCAAGTAACGAAAATAAGGGTTCATTTCCGGTGCGCCGCCCGTTAAGTCCAGCTGTGAAATGTCTTTTTCTTTCAACAAAGCCAATACCAAGTCGATATTTGATTTGTTCATTAGCTCTTTACGGGTCGGCCCTGCATTAACATGACAGTGCGTACAACTAAGGTTACATAGGTATCCCAGATTTACCTGTAAAGTTTCTAGCCTATTTCGCTTAAGCGAAGGGAACTGCGTTTCGACCAATAAAGGGCGGCTATCTAACATAAAGATCCTGTTTTTGTATTGATATGATCTCTTAGGACTACAATCCGCGCCATAGGTTCCATATCAATCGTATTAATTCTATAAAAATGCGGGCAAAGGATGCCTAAAAAGCATTACCCCAGCCAAAGCCAGAGTGTGGCCAATTCTACAACAAACATGATTGCAGTGATGCTTTGCCAAAACCGCAGCGGATTTCTTTTTGCAAGTGGTATATGGGCCTTATCCATAAACTCCGAATTAGGATGTTCGAGATCATAAATAAATTCTGACAAGGCATCATATCGAAGTTCTGTAGAAATCTGTAAAGCTTTTTCGATCGCACCATCCATCCATTCGGGAACCATTGGGTTAAACTCTCGAGCTGGCTGATATTTTAGTCGATAAAATTCATTGGTAGACTGACTGGTCTCAAACTTCGCACCATAAGGTTGTTGGCCGGTCAACATTTCGTAAAGCACAACAGCGATTGAAAACATGTCGGACTTTAAAGACGCTTTTCTTCCCAACTTATATTCAGGAGCACCATAAGTGTCGGTCCCCAGCACTTGCTCGCGCTCAAAGGGCGATTCGATTTCAGCAACGCCCGCAATAAAACAGGAACCAAAATCTATAATCGTTACCTTGCCCTCATTATCGACCATAATATTTTCAGGCTTGATATCCTGATGCAAAGTCTCTTTACGATGCATTGCACGAACACCCTTCACTACCTGATGAATTATCGACATAACTCTTTCGATACCGGGCTTTGGATTTGCTTTCATCCACTCAGCTAGCGTTTGGCCCTCAACATAATCACAAACGTAATAAAGGAACTTTTGCCCTCTTTCACTTTCATGAATATTTACTACGTACTTACTGTTAATACGGTCAGCTACCCAGGGTTCCAATACAAATCGCTCTTTGTACGCCAAATCATCATCATAATTCACTGAAGGCGTTTTCATAGCATGTAACTTGTCAGTGTTATGATCTTTTACCAAATATACTTGTGATCGATTACTGGCATGTAGCTCTTTTATCACATGGTAGCCGTCAATAGACATTCCAGGGGAAAGCTCTGGTGGGAAGGGTAAGTCCGAAAGCTTTACGTAGGCATCTTCGGCATTTGGACAAGGCAAAGCATCGACTCTGACAATCTGGCAACTCAAGTTATCATCGGAGCCGTTTTCGAGTGCAATATCAACCAAGCTCTCACAAAGCCCGGTAAATTCATCCGACTTGCAATCAACCGCCTTAGCAATGACTTCTTTTATACGTTTATCGTTGATAAAATCATGAATACCGTCGGTACTCAGAAAAAAGATATCACCAGATTCGACATCCTCCGAGTAATAGTCGACATCAAGCATTAAATCCATTCCCATTGCACGAGTAAGATAAGTGGAATCCTTACTTACTCTGGCGGAATGGTCATGCGTGAGCTGCTCAAAGTTATTCCCTCTAAGCCGGTACACTCGGCTATCGCCGATATGAAATATATGCGCGACACGCGACTTGATAACCAAGGTCGACATTGTACTGATATAGCCATGCTCAGCCTGAAGATAACCAACCCCCTGCCCATATAACCAACGATTCAAAGCCGTTAATACTTTTTGAGCTGAGTTTTTAACTGTCCAGGAGTCAGGTGTACTGAAGAAGTCGGAGATAAAGTTCTTAACGCAGGTTTCGCTTGCCTCCTTGCCCGCCTCTGCACTACTGACTCCATCGGCAACAATAGCAACCATTCCCTTTACAGTTAATAGAGGCTCTTTCGGGACGTATATTCCGACAGAATCTTCATTTTGGTGCTTTAAGCCCTTTACTGATATTTGCCCTGCACTTGTACGAAGCCCGCTTTCTAGATGCATCTGATATTTCACTCACTTATTTATTATGGGTATTATTGCGCCAATAAGTAGCAAAATAACACCCCCTTTAGATTAAAATCTTAATTTTCAACGGCATATGTAAAAACGAACGCAATATACAGCCTTAGGATTGAACTCAGCGCATAGTCATGCACCATTACCAACCAAGGCGGAAAACAGCATTTTTTAGCTGCACCACTTTAAAGCACGCGTTTTTTCTCAAACGCTCAAAACCTGGCTATAAAACACGAACTTAAGAATTTTTTTCCTTTTTATTTCAATACCCTATGAAATTATTTAGATACTTGGCACAGCTCATGCTTAATTACAGATAATTGCGTAAACAAGCATTGAGTAACGCTAAAGCTTTTCACTAGTAAATAAGCACAGCGTATGCGCAGATTCTCAGACATACGAGGCCATAGAATGAAGAATAGTAGAGTTGTTGTAGTCGGTAACGGCATGGTGGGTCATCACTTCGTTGACCAAATGATTGCATCCGAAATTGGAGCGCACATTACAGTACTAGGCGCCGAAACGCGACCAGCCTACGATCGGGTACATCTCTCTGAAGTGTTCTCTGGCAAAGAGCCAAAAGATCTAGCACTAACAACCCGCGAATTCTACAAAGATAATGGTGTTGATGCGATTTTTGGTGATGCCGTTACAGATATAGACCGTAAAAACAAAATTGTTATCACTGAAAGCGGGCGACGCTTCGATTATGACAAGCTAGTATTGGCAACTGGTTCTTATCCTTTTGTACCACCTATCAAAGGTTCTGAAAGCAAAGAATGCCTAACCTACAGAACAATTGATGACTTGGGTGAAATTAAATCACATGCCCAGACCTCAAAAATTGGTGTAGTTGTAGGTGGTGGTCTGCTTGGTCTTGAGTGTGCAAACGCACTTCAAAATCTAGGGCTTGAAACTCACGTTGTTGAGTTTGCTCCCGGCTTAATGGGTGTTCAGCTAGATGATGGCGGCAGCAAGATGCTTCGACGTAAGATCGAAGCGCTTGGTGTTCAAGTACATACCCAAAAAGCGACTACGCTTATCGATAACAAAGGTGATAACACAAAACTGCGAATGAACTTCGCAGATGACACGCATCTTGATACTGACATGATCGTATTTTCTGCAGGCATTCGCCCCTATGATCAGTTAGCACGTAAAACCGGGTTAGAAGTTGGTGAGCGTGGCGGTATCGTTGTCGATTACCACTGCCGAACCTCTGACTCGAACATTTTTGCTATAGGTGAATGTGCTCTATATGGCAACATGATCTACGGACTGGTTGCGCCCGGTTATAGAATGGCAGAAGTTGCTGTTCAGCAATTCTCCGACGACGACGAAAAACCTTCGTTTACTGGCTCAGACATGAGCACGAAGCTGAAGCTTCTGGGTGTTGACGTCGGCTCAATTGGCGATGCCCATGGTAAAACGCCCGGCTCAATCGCTTACGTCTACAGTAACGAAAACTCAGAGATCTATAAGCGAATCATCGTATCTGAAGACGGCAATACACTGTTAGGTGCAGTACTAGTTGGCGACTGTTCAGATTACGACACACTTCTTCAATACTACCTGAACGGTATCGAGCTTCCCGAAAACCCTGAAGGAATGATTCTACCGAATGTTGAAGGGGGTGGTCCTGCGCTAGGTGCTTCAGCACTACCAATGGAAGCAACAATCTGTTCATGCCTAAACGTTAGTAAAGGCGACATTATTAACGCTCTTGATTCCGGTTGTTGCAGCGTAGGTGATGTAAAAGGTGAAACCAAAGCAGCTAGCGGTTGTGGCGGTTGCGCAGCACTTCTTAAGGATGTTGTTGATACTGAGCTTGAAGCGCGCGGCGTTACGGTTGATAAAAGCATTTGTGAACACTTCCCTCATACGCGTGAAGAGCTATATCACTTAATTCGTGTCGGTAGTATCAAGTCATTTGGCGAACTGGTAGAAAAACACGGTACCGGCCTTGGTTGTGATATTTGTAAGCCTGCGGTAGCAAATATGCTTGCAGCTAGCTGGAATGATTACATTCTAGAAGAGCAACATACAGGCCTGCAGGATACCAACGATACCTTTCTTGCAAACATGCAAAAAGATGGCACCTATTCAGTTGTCCCACGTGTACCAGGTGGTGAGATTACGCCTGAGCAACTGATCGCTATCGGTCAAGTAGGCCAAAAGTACAAACTTTATACAAAGATTACGGGCGGGCAGCGTATAGACTTATTTGGCGCCAAACTTAATGACCTACCCACTATTTGGGGTGAATTAATTGCTGCAGGCCTTGAAACGGGTCACGCCTACGGTAAGTCCTTACGTACCGTTAAGTCGTGCGTCGGATCAACTTGGTGTCGTTACGGAGTTCAGGATAGCGTGGGTCAAGCAATCGATATCGAAAACCGATACAAAGGTTTGCGTACTCCGCACAAGCTAAAAATGGCAGTATCCGGCTGTACTCGTGAGTGTGCAGAAGCGCAAAGTAAAGATGTTGGCATCATTGCAACTGAAAACGGCTGGAACCTCTACCTTTGTGGAAACGGCGGCATGAAGCCACGACATGCTGATCTGTTTGCGACCGATATCAGTACCGAAACGCTAGTTAAATATATTGATCGCTTCTTGATGTTCTACATCAAAACAGCAGACCGCTTACAAAGAACATCTGTATGGATGGACAACCTTGAAGGCGGTATCGAATACCTTCGTGAGGTTATTATTGAAGACAGCCTTGGTATTGCAGCTGAACTTGAAGCTCAGATGCAAAGCGTTGTCGATACTTATCAGTGTGAATGGAAAACTACGGTCGAAGACGAAACAAAACTACGTCGCTTCCGTCAATTTGTTAACTCTGATAAAGAAGATAGTAACGTTGTTTTCGTTGAAGAGCGTGGTCAAGTAAGACCTGCTAGCGAAGACGAAAAATCAAAATTAATCGCTAAGTCAGCTTAATCCAGTACTCACAGATAGGAGAAAATCAAAATGGCACTTAATGAAGTTATCTGTACGAAGTACGATCTTGTAGAAAATTCAGGCGTATGCGCGCTAGTAAACGATGAGCAAGTTGCGATCTTCTACATACCGAGCAGCGAAGAAAAGATTTTCGCAATATCTAACTGGGACCCATGCGGTAAGGCAAATGTTCTTTCTCGCGGGATTGTTGGAGATTTAACCGGCAAGTACGTGGTTGCTTCTCCCCTATACAAACAGCACTTTGACCTTAAGACAGGCGAATGCCTTGAGGAAGAAGACAAATCTGTAACTGTTTACCCAGTTAAACTCGAAGGCGATTCGGTCTTGCTAGCCTAGGCAGCAAGCAAAAAAGTTCTATCAAGCGGGGTGTGTTGGCTGGACTCACGAGGTCGTAAAACAGTCTTCCCACCCCATACATTCTTTCCCTTGTATGTCGCAAGGTTTAGCCCCGAAAGGGGCTTCTTTTTTAACCCCCATCATAAACTTGCTGAAATCAGTGCAATCGTTCAATATGCGCTTTTAACCAAAGCCAACACTTACAAATAGCAGCTGTTTCAGACCTTAGATGCGCACACCTATATTCAATTACCCAATAAGCTGGCTCAAAGCTTTTCTGGCAAGCCTGGTTATTTTCTCCTGCTCTACAAAGGTGTGGAGCGAAAGCGCCAATATCGCGGTTGCCTCTAACTTTATCTCCACCGCCAAAGTTTTAATTAAAAACTTTGAGAGTGAAAGCAAGCACAAGATCCATGCCTCCTATGGATCGTCGGGTAAGTTGGTCGCACAAATTACTCACGGCGCTCCTTTCGAGCTATTCTTGTCGGCCGATCAAAAGTCACCACACTTCCTCAGCGCTAAGCACCTTACCCTACCAGAGTCACAGTTCACTTATGCGATCGGACGGCTGGCACTATGCGCTAACACCCCTATTTCTGACGCCAGTTTGTCAAATATACTAAAAGCGCCGCAGATTAAGAAAATAGCATTAGCTAATGCTAAGCTTGCCCCTTATGGACGCGCTGCCCAACAAGTATTAGAACAACTTGAAATAGACCAAACTGATCGTAACAAATGGATTCGCGGCGAGAATATTGCGCAAACTTTCCAGTTTCTGATCAGTGGTAACGTTAACCTAGCCTTTATTGCAAAAGCTCAAGCAAACTCTTCAGACAATATTCAGTCAGAAGCATGTATTTCTATTCCCTCTGAGCTATATGATCCGATAAAGCAGGATGCTATTCTACTAAGTCGAGCAAACAAGTCCCCTGCTGCCATTGCTTTCTATAACTATCTTAAACAAGGCAAAGCTAGGGAGATAATACAAGGCTTTTCGTATAACGTGCCCGACATCACTCTAGACAATCAGCACAATTAAGCAGCGATATGTTTTTTTCTGAAGCAGATTATTCAGCCATATTAGTCACATTAAAACTTGCTACAGTTGTTACGATCAGCTTATTAGTCATGTGCACGCCACTTGCGTGGTGGCTTGCCCGCACAAAATCTTGGCTAAAAGTACCTGTATCTGCCCTGGTCTCTCTACCCTTAATTTTACCCCCCACGGTACTAGGCTTTTACCTTTTGATCGCAATGGGACCAAACGGGTATATTGGTGAAATGACCCAGAGTCTGGGCATTGGCACGCTCCCCTTTACATTTTGGGGGCTTGTACTTGGCTCAATTATCTATTCGCTGCCCTTTGTTGTGCAACCAATACAGAATGCTATGGAAATGCTAGGTGATGATGCCATCGAAGCTGCCGCCACCCTTAGAGCCTCTCCAATTGATCGTTTTTTTACGGTAACCCTTCCCTTGTGTAAGCCAGGTTTTTTAACGGCCGCAGTTCTTGGTTTCGCGCATACTGTTGGCGAGTTTGGGCTTGTTTTGATGATTGGCGGAAACATTCAGGATGAGACGCGCGTTATTTCTGTTCAGATTTATGACCATGTAGAAGCGCTGGAATACTCCCAGGCCCACGGGTTAGCCGGCATTATGGTTATATTTTCCTTTATCGTGCTGCTTTGCTTATACAGTTTTAACAGAAGGCAAAATCTTTTTGGTGGACTGAAAAATGGAGTATAAGCCTACAATCGCGATCAACCTCCACTCCACACGCAGCCCGCGCAATGGCAAGCCCTTCGAGCTACAAATCAACACCACGCTTCCAGGGGACGGAATTAATGTAATCTTTGGGCATTCCGGCTCAGGGAAAACAAGCCTATTACGCTGCATCGCAGGCTTAGAGCACGCAAGCGGATCTCTAGTCATAAACGGAGCTGAATGGCAAAGCTCGACCTCTTTTTTGCCAACCCACAAGCGTCCAATTGGTTATGTATTCCAGGACGCCAAGTTATTCCCTCATTTAAGCGCAATAGGCAATCTAGAATATGCTATTAAGCGCGCCAGCAAAAGCAGCGCAAAGCGTATCAGTATCGAGCATGTTCTTTCAATTCTCGGAATCGAAGCTCTTCTAAACAAGAAGCCCGATGAATTATCAGGAGGAGAACGCCAGCGAGTTGCGATTGCCAGAGCTTTACTTGTTCAGCCTGAACTCTTATTAATGGATGAGCCATTAGCTTCTTTAGATAAAGCCAGAAAACTCGAAATCCTTCCCTACGTTCAAAAGATTCGATCAGAATTTCGTATACCAATTTTATACGTCACTCACTCGGTAAACGAAGTCGCTAAACTTGCTGACCACTTAGTAATACTTGAAAACGGAAAGCTTAGCACTCAAGGTAAGGTTTCAGATGTGCTTTCTAATCTAGAGACAGCCGACTATTTAGGAAATGAAACAGGTATTATCATCCAAGGGCGAGTTAACGAGCTAGATGAACAATGGAACCTCGCAGCCGTAGACTTTGAAGGCGAACGCATATGGATTCACAATAAGGGGCTAGCGCATGGCGCAGAACTTAGAGTGCGTATATTAGCAAAGGATGTCAGCATCACTTTAAGTCAATCGAAAAACAGTAGCATTCTTAATCTATTACCGGCAGTAATCGACGAAATAGATGAAAAAGATTCTTCTATGGCTTTAGTAAGTTTAAATATTGGTTGCAGCAAGTTAATTGCCCGAGTAACTCGAAAATCCGTTCACCAACTAAATTTAATTGCCGGACTAAAGGTATGGGCCCAAATCAAGTCCGTTGCAATAGTTGAATAGTCTCAGAAGCTTCATTTTACAGACCAACAAAAAGCATCAATTCGAAAACACCGGCGCGTATCTTAGTGTTTAGTAGAATCTAAATTTTGGGAAATTTTAGGGAAGTATTTGTGCTTGAGGGTTATGAAGTTGGCTCCCCGAGCTGGGCTCGAACCAGCGACAAACGGATTAACAGTCCGCTACTCTACCAACTGAGTTATCGGGGAACTTCATCAACGGCGCGAATATTATCGCCTTAACTGATGGTCGTCAACACTTTATTGTAAAGAAAATGCAGTATTTCTTAAAAGCGTGATTTTTGTATAAATAATCAACAAAATCTGGGGCTTACAGCAACTTTCTTACATTAGGGAGATTTTTAAAATCACTATCTCCGCTTACTAGGACGTCGAGCCTGCTTAACGCCTTTCTTAACCGCTTTAGTGTGTGCCCTGCTTTCTTTAGCGATTTCCTGACTAGTTTTCTGCCTATGCTTGATAGGAGGCAAGTTAACCAAATCTCGCAATTCGTTAATATCCTTAACCTTAAGCTCTTCCCAGGCGCCAACCTTTAAACGACTTGGCATAAATATACAGCCGTAGCGTACACGCTTAAGCCTGCTTACCTGAACTTCCTGAGACTCCCATAAGCGACGAACCTCTCGATTACGACCTTCCATGACAACAACGTGAAACCACTTATTGCGGCCCTCGCCACCGTATTCTTGAACGTCGGTAAACTTGGCAAGTCCGTCATCGAGTAACACACCTTGCTTAAGTCTTTCGAGCATCGCGCCATCGACTTCACCATGGATCCGAACTGCGTACTCGCGATCAACACCGTAAGATGGATGCATTAAGCGATTAGCTAATTCGCCATCGGTTGTCAAAATCAACAAACCGCTAGTATTAATATCCAGACGACCTACCGATATCCAGCGCTGCCCCTCAAGCTTCGGCAGGTTATCAAAGACGGTTGGTCGCCCTTCAGGGTCAGAATGTGTACAGACAACCCCTTCAGGCTTGGAATAAACAATAACCTTATATTCTTGTTCAGACCTTCTAGGCATTTTTACAAAACGATCATCTACATAAACTTTATCACTTGGTACAACCCGCAAGCCCAATGAAGCAACTTCACCATTTACCTTCACTCGGCCCTGGCTTATCCAGCGTTCTAGCTCGCGGCGAGAAGCAAGGCCGGCTTGCGCAAGAACCTTCTGTAGGCGCTCACCAACAGGAGCCGTGGCACTACTTTCAGCTTGTAAGCTTTCGTCAAGATCGCTTTCGCTGACAGGAGTTTGTTGTAGATCAGTATCTGACTTCTTGGTCATTAAAATGCTCATTAGGTGAAATTTATATGCTGCAACCATTGTAGGTCAGCAGAGGGTATTCGCCAATAAAAAACCAGGGCTGAGGAACTATTGCGTAGTCACTAAGCCCGGAACTTATTGCTTAGGAATTTTGCGTCAGGCTAACTTTTAAAATCTCTGCCTGAAGATCAGCATATTCATGAACTGCTGGAAATTGAGGAAACTCATCGATCACATTCTGAGGTGACTTAAACAGGATGCCTGCTTCAGCCTGCTTCAGCATAGTTGTGTCATTATAAGAGTCGCCTGCTGCAATTACACGATAGTTCAATAATTGGAAGGCTCTAACAGACTGACGCTTAGGGTCTTTCTGGCGAAGTATATAGTCGGTAATCTTTCCATCTTCAGCCACTTCAAGCTTATGACAGAATAGTGTTGGAAAGCCTAGCTTTGCCATTAGCGGCATTGCAAACTCATAAAACGTATCAGAAAGAATAATTACCTGAAAGCGAGTAGACAACCAGTCAATAAACTCTTTAGCACCTGGAAGCGGATCGAGTTCAGCGATAACAGCTTGAATCTCATTAAGACCATAACCGTTTTCTTCAAGGATACGAAGGCGCTGAGTCATCAATACGTCATAATCTGGTATATCACGAGTGGTCGCCTTAAGCTCTTCTATTCCGGTCTTTTCAGCAAATGCTATCCATATTTCAGGGATCAATACCCCTTCTAAATCAAGACAAACTAATTCCACGACGCACTCCGTCTTTATAATAAAGGTTAATATCTTTCGATAGTGAAAATTCGAAGCGCTATTCTAACTAAAAGCTAGCGCCTTGCATAATGTAAAATCTTCGTTAGAATCGAGCTCATATTGCTAATACCACATTAGTATTAAAACAAAGCATATACAGAGACCAAATAATGTCGATTGACTTTAACGACCCCGCCACAATTACCGATGAAGCCGTTCAGCAGCTAAATGATGAGCTTTCAAGTAAATCACCTCGCGAAATTCTAAAATTTGCGATGAACACCTTCGATAACATTGCAATTTCTTTCAGCGGCGCAGAAGATGTTGCCTTGATTGAGCTTTCTCATCGACTAACTGACGACCTTCAGGTTTTCTCGCTAGATACAGGCCGATTACATCCAGAAACTTACCGCTTTATTGAAAAGGTTCGCCAACACTATAACATCGACATTGAATTAATGACCCCCAATGCTGAGCGACTAGAGGCTTTTGTTAAGCAAAAAGGGCTATTCAGTTTTTTTGAAGACGGGCATAAAGAATGCTGTGGCATTCGTAAAGTAGAGCCTTTGAAAAGAAAGCTTGGTACCTTGAATGCGTGGGTTTCCGGCCAACGTAAAGATCAAAGCCCAAGCACTCGCTCTGAAGTTGCTGTTATTGAGATTGATCATGGCAACTCAAGCGACGAGCGTAAGTTAATCAAATTCAACCCACTTGCGAATTGGAGCTCTAAAGAAGTTTGGGATTACATTAGGCTTTCTGAAGTGCCTTACAATGAGCTGCATGAAAAAGGCTTCACCAGCATTGGCTGTGAGCCCTGTACCAAAGCAGTATTGCCTACCCAGCATGAGCGTGAAGGTCGCTGGTGGTGGGAGGAAGCAACTCAAAAAGAATGCGGCTTACACATTACCGAAAGTAAATAAGCCGTCGTCGATACAACAAGGCCGCGAATTAGCGGCCTTGTTTAACTAAAAGGAGCCTTGCTCTCTATAACGATTGCGCATACTTCTGCAAGCCTTTAGAGATCCCCTGCTCCAGGCCTTTCGAAATAATACTGGTAGTCAGTGGAATCTTAGACTCAAGCTCTATCGTGTAGTCTAGCGTTGTAGCGCCGCCTTCCTCACTAAATCTAAGCTCTCCTACATGGTTCTTAATGGGGCTTCCTTTAGTGATTTTGTATTGAATAAACTCATCTGGTTTAAACTCAGTAATCGTTTCTTCAAAGCCCGGTAAAATCCCGATCTTGATCTCTCTAACCGAACCCAAGCCGTTAGCACCATCAGCACCATCAACAACTCTAGACATATTGATACCACAAATCTTACCGAAAGTATTATGATCACTAAGTGTGGCAAATACCTCACTGACGGGCGCATTGAAAATTTGCTTCATTTTTATTGTATTAACAGACATGCATCACTTACCTTTTGGCGATTTAATAATAGACAGCGACACGATAAAGTCATCGTGACCCGTAGTCATTATATATAAATATTCCCGCCTTTAAAGCGAAAAGCGACTACTTAAGAAATTAAGCGTTAAAGGTAGTATCTGCGTTAAATCTTGTGGCTAAGCAGCTTGGCTTTTACTAGAATTAGCAAGCGGCATCACGAAACGACGACGCCTTTCAATATAACCGTAAATATGAGAACCCTATGTTTGACTACCAAGCCCCGAAAGACCTACTCCAATCCAAAGTCATTTTAGTTACCGGTGCGGGTGATGGAATCGGCAAGACAGCAGCACTTAGCTTTGCCAAGCATGGAGCAACTGTAATCCTATTAGGGCGAACCGTTTCAAAGCTAGAAAAAGTCTATGACGAAATCGAATCCAAGGGCTACCCAAAACCGGCAATCATTCCAATGAATTTGGAAGGCGCTGTAGAGAAAGACTATATTGACGTTGCTAACTCGATCGATGCTGAATTCACTCATATCGATGGTATTCTCCACAACGCGGCGCAGCTTGGATCCCTTACGAGTATTGAGCAATACGAAGTGTCCGTTTGGAACAAAATGATGCAGGTAAACGTTAATGCCCCTTTTATGCTGACAAAGACACTGTTACCACTACTTAGAAACTCCGAAGATGCCTCTATTATTTTTACCTCATCAAGCGTTGGCAGAAAAGGACGTGCATTTTGGGGGGCTTATTCTGTCAGTAAGTTTGCAAACGAAGGTTTAATGCAGGTACTAGCAGATGAGCTCGACGGCACGGATAAAACTATTAAAGTGAACAGCATCAACCCTGGCGCCACACGCACTAATATGCGAGCCGATGCTTACCCTGCTGAAAACCCCCATAATAACCCAAGCCCCGAACAAATCATGCCCGTTTACCTCTATCTTATGGGTAAGGACAGCGAAAAAGTAACGGGACAAGCTTTTGACGCTCAATCCAATGCAAGATCAAAGGAATAACACAGTGGGCCTATAATTCTTGGTAATCTATTGGTCACCTCACTTTTAGAGACGGCTGCTAAGCTAAAGGAACAGCAACAAAATAAGTAAGAGACAATAATGAAGTTCTTTCTTTCCAGCTTGTTACTACTAAGCAGCCTATCCTGCATTAGCTTTAGCACACATTCCTTTGAATTGGTTCCTCATAGCGCCACCTATAGCGCTAATATAAAAAAAGGAATCAAAATCAAAGGCAAGGCTGTTAGACATCTGAAGAAAATGGATGAAAACCGCTGGCACTATAGTTTTAATGTCCGCTCTTTTGTAGCCGATATAAACGAAAGCACCCAGTTTACTTTCGAAGATGGCCGCCTTTTACCACAAAGCTACAACTATAAACTTAGCCCCATGTTTGGCCGAGATAGAAAAGCCAAGGTCCATTTCGACTGGCAGGCAGATATGGTTAATGGTCGTAGCAAAGGCGCAGATTGGGAAATTACGGGTATACCCAGTAACACCTACGACCGCCTTAGCTATCAGTTGCAACTTCTACGAGAGCTAGACAGTCCCTCTCCTCGTCTGGATTTCCAAATAGCACATAAGAAAAAACTTAGACCCAGCACGTTCGTAAAAACCGGTGAAGAATTAATCACTACAAAGCTTGGTGAGGCCAAAGCGCTGGTCGTAAAAAAGGTTCGCGCAGATGACAGCAAACGCCAGACCTACCTATGGGTTTCAGAGAAATACCCTATGCTTCTTCTCAAAATGACACAGATAGAGAAAGATGGAGAAGAGTATGAAATACATCTAGAGACAGCTAACGTTAACGGCACAGAAGTCACCTTTAAATAGCCAAGAGCAAAGCGCATGAACTACGAGACAGCAAAACAGTACTTACTATCAAAACCTGAAGCCAGAGAAGACTACCCTTTTGGCCCAGATGTTATGGTTCCGAAAATTAAGGCTAAGATGTTTGCTACGCTTGGCGTTAATGACAACATTGCCCAAATGAACCTAAAGTGCGACCCGAATCAAGCAAACGAACTACGCGACCTTTTTGAAGCAGTAAAGCCCGGTTACCATATGAACAAGCTTCACTGGAATACTATAATTCTTGACGGGAGCATCCCGGTCGGTGAAATTGAACGAATGATCGACCACTCCTACAAACTTGTCGTAAAAAAGCTGAGAAAAGCCGAACGCCAAGCATTGGAACTGAGTTATGGAAAAGAAGCTTTGTATAAAGAT
>NZ_LWFZ01000660.1:0-13340 GCF_001635225.1 Oleiphilus sp. HI0086 | reverse complement strand
GAAAGGGCCGCCAGAGCCAATTGCAATCAGGCTATCTTCAGGCTCTATTACATCGCCATTACCGGTGATGATAAGAGAGTTGTTTTCGTCTGCCACGGCAAGCAATGCTTCAAGCTTTCTGAGTGCGCGATCTGTGCGCCAGTCTTTGGCTAGCTCAACGGCAGCTTTAACAAGATTGCCTTGATGTTTCTCTAGTTGCGCTTCAAAACGTTCAAACAATGTGAAAGCATCTGCTGTGCCGCCTGCAAACCCGGCGATGACTTTGCCGTCATAGAGTCGGCGCACTTTTTTAGCGTTGCCTTTCATGATGGTGTTTCCGAGCGAAACCTGACCGTCGCCGCCAAGAGCAACTTCGCCTTCGCGGCGGACTGATAAGATGGTTGTCATGAACTTCTCCACAAAGTTTGCGTTCACCAATGCGGCCAAGTGGCTCAATTGGTGTTTTGACTAAATACTGCCAGCTGCGATTAAGCGATGTATTGCAGCAGCGAAAGTTTTTATATGGAGTCGCTTGAAGAGATATCAAGCGTTAAGAAGGCGCTTTAGCTATCTTTTTTTACTTTCTTGACGAGAGGCTGGATATTAAGAGATACAAGTTTATCCAGGGCGCTATTTAACTTACTACGGTTGGTGAATGGTCCGGTTTTAACTCGGTGCCAGACAGTACCTTTATCATTGGTAACTGTTTCAATATTGGCTTTTAAGCCCTTAAAGGCGATAGTGGCTTTTTGGCGCTCGGCATCTGCCCGGTTTTTGAATGAGCCAGTTTGAATCACATAGAAGTAGTCTTCACTGCCTGATTTTTGTTTGAAGCGATACTCTTCTACCTTCGGTGCAGTCACTGTCGATTCTGGAAGGATATCGTAAAAGTTGAAACGCTTTGCCGGTGCTTCTTCGGCGGGCGTGCTTTTGCTGGCAGAAGGGGATTTTTTGGATATTGTTGGCTGTTTCTCGGGTGTTTCAGTGGGCGGAATAGACTGTAAAAAATACAAGCCATAGGCAAAAGCACAGACCAGTACAATTAGGGAAAGAAAAAATGGTGTACGGTTTTTTACCGGCGCTGAGCTTGGCACTTCTTTAGGGCTTGCTCCGCTGGCCTTCTTGCTCGCGCTGCTTTTAGCCCCGCCAGACTTTCCCGAAGAACCTTTTTTTGTCTTGGGTGCTCCGGGCTTTTTAGTGGTCGAGGGCTTAGCAAAATCTTGAGTCATATGATCAACGCGTCAATAGTTTATCGGGTGTGATTACATTTCTTCAGGAGCGCTAACCCCTAGTAGCTTAAGCCCGTTTCTCAATACTTGCTGGATGCTTAGGCAAAGCACTGCACGAGCATCTCTAATTTTACTATCTTCAACCATTACAATATTTGAATTGTAGTAGGTATGGAAGTCGCTCGCCAAACTATAGAGGTAGTTTGCAATTTGATGAGGCGCATTTTGCTCTCCCGCAATGCTGACAACTTCAGGGAAGCTAGCCAGCGTGTTTGCTAGTTTACGTTCGCTTTCAACGCTTAGCTGCTCTAGGTTGGCTAGGCCGTCTTCGGCAGACCACTCTGGAGAAGCTGCTAAAACCTTTCTAAAAATACTGCTAATTCGAGCGTGTGCATATTGGATATAGTACACAGGGTTGTCATTTGACTGGCTGCGAGCCAGGTCAATATCGAATGTTAGTTGTGAGCTGGGAGCGCGTGCGACCAGGAAGTAGCGAGTGGCATCGCGGCCAACTTCTTCGATCAAGTCTCGCAATGTGACGTAGCTGCCGGCACGTTTGGATAGCTTCACCTCTTCGCCGCCTTTCATGACAGTCACCATTTGGTGAAGAACATAATCAGGCCAGCCTTCAGGTATATCTTGCTTCAATGCTTGTAGGCCTGCTCGAACGCGAGTGATTGTACTGTGGTGGTCGGCACCCTGTTCATTTATGACGCGAGTAAAGCCACGTTGCCACTTGTCGAGGTGATAGGCTACGTCTGGCACAAAGTAAGTGTAGCCGCCTTCAGTTTTGCGCATAACACGATCTTTGTCGTCGCCAAAGTCTGTCGTTCGCAACCAAAGCGCGCCATCTTTCTCGTAGGTATAGCCATTTTCAATCAGAGCTTCCACTGCTTTTTCGACTTTACCATCGCTATAGAGAGAGCTTTCAAGGAAATAAACATCGAAATCAACGTCAAAGGCTTTTAGGTCTAGATCTTGCTCTCTTCTTAAATAGGCGACAGCAAAGTGTCTGATATCTTCCAGGTCGTCAGCGTTTTTGGTACCTGTAAAGCTCTGGTCGGCAGACTCGATGGTTTCACCGTTCATAAAGCTTTCAGCAAGCTCAATAATATAGTGCCCGCGATAGCCATCTTCTGGCCAGCTTGGGTCTTCAGGTGTTAAACCTTTGCAGCGAGCTTGAACAGATAGAGCCAGGTTATTGATTTGTTGGCCAGCATCGTTGTAATAGAACTCGCTGGTCACATCCCAGCCATTTGCACCGAGAAGTCTGCAAATGCTGTCACCGACTGCTGCGCCACGGCCATGCCCTACATGCAATGGGCCGGTAGGATTAGCGGAAACAAACTCGACTTGAACTTTTTGGTCTTTACCTGAGTTGTTGTGTCCATATTTATCCGCATTTTCAATAATTGAACTGAGGACGGCAAAGCTGCTGGCGGAGCTCATAAAAAAGTTGATGAAGCCAGGGCCAGCAATTTCAATTTTGTCTACGCTTGCATTATTTTGAGCGGTGATCTTTTCAACGATTTGCTCAGCAAGCGCTCGAGGTGGCATCTTGGCCTGCTTGGCTAAGACTAGCCCTATATTCGAGGCATAGTCGCCATGCGCTTTATCTTTTGTCGCATCAATATTGATCTTATAACTCGCGTCCGAAGGAATGACGTTCTCGTTGCTAAGTTCAGTCACAACCGTTTGTACAAGTTCAATTATCAGTTCTTTCATGCGCGTCCAGATTTACAAAAGCCAATGGGAAATTAAAAGGGGGCGTATTATCTATGATTCCGTTCAAGATTTAAACGCTAATACTTGGAGTTAGAGTAAAAAGTGCGCTTTTTACTCTGACTCCAAGTATTGCTATTAGACGTAATCGAGGGGGTCTGCGTCGATATATAGCTTGGTTTTATGGGATTTACGCGAATCTAGATAACAGCGCAAGCTATGTACAAGCTGCGAGCGAGCCTTCATATCTGAAATAAATAAATGCAAGTAGCTTCGGTAGATTCCAGACTTTCTGGCGATATTTGCTTCAATGGGGCCCGATATTTGTATCGCTGCCTCGTTAGAGTAACTTGCTAGCACCAAGTTTTTAATTGAACTCAACTCTTCAAGGTTTGCCTCAGCCTTGGCTGACTCAGCCCGGATAGTGAGCATTTTTGAGAAAGGCGGCAGCTCGCAATATTGGCGCTCTTCAAGCTCCTGCTGAGCAATGCTTGTATAGTCACTACGCAGAATAGGTTCAAAGATGGGGTGTTCTGGTTGGCGTGTCTGGATGAGCACTGTGCCATGCTTGTTACCGCGGCCCGTGCGCCCTGAAACCTGTAAAAGTTGCTGTGCGCTGCGCTCAATGGCTCGATAGTCGGCGCTAAAAAAACTGGCGTCGGCATCGATGATGGCGACCAGGGTGACGTTATGAAAGTCATGCCCTTTTGCGAGCATTTGTGTGCCAATCAACAAGCAAGGCTCTCCCTTATTGATTTGCTCGACTAGCTCAGTCATTTGTTTTTGGTTCTTTATGCTGTCTCTGTCAATACGCACCACGCTGGCGCTCGGGAATTGTGCCTGCAGTCCAAACTCTAGTCTTTCGGTGCCTGCGCCAAGTGGTGTCAGACTTGTGTGGTTGCATTCATGACAGGCTCTTGGAATGATTTCTTTATGATTGCAGTGATGGCAATGTAGCTGAGGTGGGCGACTATGAACAGTAAGGCGTGCATCACAGTGAGGGCACTGGGCGAGCCAACCGCAGCTATTACACATTAGTGTTGGTGAAAAGCCTCTGCGGTTTTGGAATATGATTACTTGGTTGCCTTGAGCAAGCTCTTCTCCGATTCGCTGCTTCAAGGGGCGAGAACAACCATTCTCCAGAGGACGGCTGCGGATATCGATTAGAAACATTTCCGGTGTTTGGCCTGCGCCGGCGCGTTCTTGCATTAAAGCTAGCTGATAGCGACCTAGCTTAACGTTATAGAGGCTTTCAAGTGATGGTGTTGCACTTCCTAGCACCACTTTGCATTGTTCAATCTGTCCGCGTTTGACTGATAGATCTCGTGCTGAATATTTGAAATTATCAATCTGCTTGTAGGAGGGGTCATGCTCTTCATCTACGATAATTATTCCGAGCTCTTTGAAGGGAGTAAAAATTGCTGAACGGGTGCCGATGATGACGCGTGCAATGCCTTCTTTTGCTAAAAACCAGCTAGTATATTTCTCTTTATGGCTCATGCCAGAGTGAATGACGCCAATAGGTGTGCTCAGCTGACTCTGGAACCTGAGTAGCGTTTGTGGGCTGAGGTTAATTTCTGGGATGAGAATGAGGGCCTGTTTACCTTGTTCAAGCTGTTTCTTTACGCATTCGATATAAACTTCAGTTTTGCCGCTGCCCGTTACACCCTGAAGTAGGGTTGCATTGATAGTTGCATCGGCGTTAAGAATTGTCTCAACTGCAAGCTTTTGCTCGGTATTGAGGGTTTTGCTTTGAATGGGCGCTTTGCTTTGTTGTTCTTTTTCCGCGCTCAGGGGGTCATAGACTTCTTTATATATGTAGCCTGCGCCTTCCAGGTTTTTGAGTTGACTGTTGCTATATCTCATAGCTTTGAGTGTATCGAGCCAAACGCCTTCAGGGTTGCTTTCGAGATAGTCGAGTATCTCTATTTGCTTGGTTGCATTCGCTCTACCTTCAAACTGTTTGGGGCTGCGATACCATTTGCTTAGCTCTATGCTTTTGACCAACGCGCCTTGCTTTGCAGAGGTTGTTCTAAGTGCTCCGGGCAGGGCGGTCGCGAAACAATCTCCAATAGGGTGACAATAATAGCTTGAGGCCCAGTTTAGCAGCTGCATCAAAACGCTTGGAAAAGTGGGTGATGGATCTAGAAGCGCCAAGGCGTTCTTGATTTTCCCCTCATGAGCCGAAGGGGTATTTTGTATTTTAGTGATAATGCCAACTAACTTTCTTGGCCCAAAGGGAACGAGAACCCTGCTCCCTTCCACAAGATATTCAGGGTTTATCTTATCAGGCGGCAGATAATCAAAGCAGCGAAATAAAGGGGTGGGGACTGCAACGGTGATGATCATGCAAGATACGAAGGAAATCTCTTAGAAGTAGGAGGCTAAATTCTAGTGCATTTCAAAAATGAAATAAACGATGCTTGCTTATTGTGTTTATTTTGTTAATATGCGCCGTCTTAAAAATTGGCAGTCACTCTGTCTTTTGTCTAAAAATTTGTTTTCAAGGCAAGTTTGAAGGTGTAAAGATAGATGGGAAGCCCCCTTTCGTGCGGTGCCTTAACGGCTCTTCTGGTTTTTTATAAGCTAAAAGAAGAGTGATAAGTGTAAGGTGGCGGCATAATTGAATTAGAGGTGTGCAATGAAAGAAGCTATTCATCCTGATTACCAGGAAATCGAAGCAAAATGTGGTTGTGGTAACGTTATTAAAACACGTTCTACGCTATGTAAAGATATTACTCTGGACGTATGTTCAGCATGTCACCCATTCTATACTGGTAAGCAGAAAGTAATGGATACAGGTGGTCGTATTGATAAGTTCAAGAAGCGTTTCGGCAGCCGTATCGGCGGCTAAGCTTTGTTTGGCGAGTTGCCAAAGAACTAAGATATTCCGAAAAAGAGCGCTTGTCGCTCTTTTTTCGTCTGGTTATTTGATGATTTCGGTCAAATGACAATAAAAAAGTTACGGCGTATTATCATTTGATAATTGTCCATAGGTAATAAGTGATGTCATAATGTGCGCCGCGGACAGGCTTTAGGGCTTTAATGTCCCTGAAAGAACCTAAACGGAAAAACCAAAACGGTAGAATATAATGTCAGATTTCAAACAAGATGCTCTAGATTACCATGAGTTCCCGAAGCCAGGGAAAATCAGCGTAGAACTTTCTACTCCTGCTCAAACCTCTCGCGACCTTTCTTTGGCTTATAGCCCAGGTGTTGCAGAGCCAGTTAAGGAAATTGCTGCTGACCCGGAAAATGCATATAAGTACACTGCTAAAGGTAACTTGGTAGCGGTTATTACTGATGGTACTGCGATTCTTGGTCTGGGTGACTTAGGTCCTTTGGCTTCTAAGCCTGTAATGGAAGGTAAGTCTCTTCTTTTCAAACGTTTTGCTGGCGTTGATTCAATCGACATCGAAGTTGAATCTGAAAGCCCTCAAGCATTTATCGACACAGTGCGTCGTATTGCGATTACTTTTGGTGGCATTAACCTAGAAGACATTAAAGCACCTGAGTGTTTTGAAATCGAGCGTACGCTTAAAGAGCAGTGCAACATTCCAGTTTTCCACGATGACCAGCACGGTACTGCTATCGTAACGGTTGCAGGTGCATTGAACGCACTTGAAATTCAAGGCAAGAAAATTGAAGAAGCAAAAATGGCGGTACTAGGTGCCGGTGCTGCTGCAATTTCTTGTTCTAAGCTACTTACCCTTGCGGGTATGAAGCCAGAAAACATCTTCATGTGTGATCGTAAAGGTGTTATCCACTCTGGTCGTGATGATCTAAACCAGTACAAGGCAATGTTTGCAGTAGATACTGACAAGCGTACGTTTGACGATGCGCTAGACGGTGCTGATATCTTCTTGGGTCTATCTGGTCCTGATATGGTGACTGGTGAACAAATTAAGAAGATGGCTCCAAACCCAATCATCTTTGCATGTGCTAACCCGGTTCCAGAAATCATGCCTGAAGTGGTTGCAGAATCTCGTCCAGATGCTGTTATGGCAACAGGTCGTTCTGATTACCCTAACCAGGTAAACAACGTTCTTGGCTTCCCATTTATCTTCCGTGGTGCGTTGGATGTTCGTGCAACAGCTATCAATGAAGAGATGAAGCTGGCTGCTGCTAAAGCACTTGCTAATCTAGCAAAAGAGCCTGTAACTAAGGAAGTTCTAGACGCTTACGGTGTGGATTCAATGGAATTCGGTAAAGAGTACATCATTCCAAAAGCGACAGATTCCCGTTTGTTGGGTATTGTATCTACTGCGGTTGCTCAAGCAGCGATCGATACGGGTGCTGCGGAAGGTCCACTTCCTGCAAACTACCCACTTAAGTCTTTAGAAGATATCTAATGGCTTAACTCTTTAGAGCCAAAAGTTCTAAAGAAAACAAAAAAACCGGTGCTGGAAAGTACCGGTTTTTTTATGTCTCTATATTTTGTCTAGAGTAGAATGGGGTGGTGTCGTGAAGGCTCTTGCTAGTTAGAAGATATCTTCTGGAGCGATTTGAGGTTGTGTGCTTTCTTTGTGTTCAAATGCAGGTGGCAAGGTTCTAGGCTTTTTCGGTGCTAGCTCTTTTCTGAATATCTCGAACATGGCGTTGTCTGTGCCGGGCAGAGCTTGCTCGCCTGTTTCTTTGTTTATCCGAACGGTTACCAGGCCGTCAGGTTGGGGCAAGTTGGCGTTTGGTGTGCCTTCTAGAGCGACTGCCATAAAGTCATTCCATATTGGTAGCGCGGCGCGAGACCCGTATTCTCTCCTTCCTAGTGTTTGCGGCTTATCAAAACCAACCCAGACGCTAGTTTCTAGCTGAGTGTTGAAGCCGGAAAACCATGCATCCTTTTGGTCATTTGTTGTGCCAGTCTTGCCTGCCAGGTCTTTACGTTTTAGTTGTAGAGCCTTTCTGCCGGTACCTTTTGTGATAACGTCTTTTAGCATTGAGTGAAGAATATATATATCGCGTTCATCGGCGATGCGCGGGGCGTAGGTGATTTCCTCGTTAGTCTCTTTGTTGTCAATCTCTTCTGAGCTTTGTTGAGTGAGGCAGTTTTCACGGCATACGATGGGAGCCGTGTTTTTGAAAATTATGTTCCCCTCATTATCTTCGATATGAGATATCAGATGGGTATCAATTTTGTAGCCGCCGTTGGCTATCATTGCATATCCTCTGGCGATGCTGATAGGGGGGAGTCCGGCGCTGCCAAGCGCGAGAGACAAATCTCTGGGTAGGTCTTTTTTGTCAAAACCGAATTTCTCAATGGTGTTCAGTGTTTTTCGGACGCCAGTTTCTTTTAGGAGCCGAATAGATACCAGGTTGCGGGAATTATACAGTGCTTTTCGGATCCGGGTTGGGCCATAAAACTTACCGCTAGAGTTCTCGGGCCGCCATGCCGCTTCCAGATTGTCGTCCTCAAATACGATTGGGGCATCGTTGATAAGGCTTGCAGCGGTGGTCCCGTTTTCTATCGCTGCCAAATAAACAAAGGCTTTGAAGTTGGAACCTGGTTGTCGTTTGGCTTGTGTCGCGCGGTTGTAGTGGCTCATGGCAAAGTCATAGCCGCCAACCAGTGCCTTGATTGCTCCGTTGTCGGGGTTGATCGAAATAAGGGCGCCTTGTGCCTCCGGAAGTTGGCTTAGGTGGATGATTTCTGCCATTGCCGTTTCGCCGTCTTCATTGCTGGTTTCTGTGTTTGACGTGGTCACTTGAATCACGTCACCGGTTTGAAGTATGTCTTCCAGGCTTTTGATGGCAGGACCTCTTCGGTCAACGGTCTCGTATTTTCTTGCCCATTCGGCCTGCTCGCGTAGCAAGGTCTTTTCCTGGCCATCTTTGAGTGATAATTTGGCGCTATCTTGAGATACTTCTAATACCAGCGCTGCTTGGTGTTGACGTGGGGTTTTGATGGAGCGTAGTTCACTGATCGCGCTTTCGATTGCTTCTTCAGAGCTAATGTCCAAGGTTTTTATTGGGCCTCGGTAGCCGTGACGCTTGTCGTAGTCTTCCAAGCCTTTTTTGACCGCGCGTGAGGCTGCTTCTTGTAGTTTGCTGTCTACGGTTAGGAAGACACGCATGCCAGAAGTGTATGCATCAGAACCGTAGCGATTAATAACTTCTCTTCTCGCCATTTCAGCAACATAAGGAGCATAAAGTTCCGAGCTTCCGCCATGGTAGCTGGCTGTAATGAGAGAGGATTTTGCTTCAGCGTGTTGTTCTGAATCGATCATCTCCAAATCAAGCATCCTGTCCAGGATCCAGTTTCTTCTGATTTTAGCTCGTTTGGCATTGGCTAAGGGGTTGTACCGAGACGGTGCTTTAGGAAGGCCCGCGATCATCGCCATTTGTGCCAGGTTTAATTCATCAATAGGCTTTCCATAATAGACTTGTGCAGCTGCATGAACACCGTAGGCTCTATTACCTAAATAAATCTTGTTTAAATAAAGTTCTAGGATTTCTTGTTTGGAGAGAGATTGCTCAATCTGAATCGCTAAAAAAATTTCATTGAACTTTCGGATGAAGGTTTTTTCTCTGGAAAGAAAAAAGTTTTTGGCAACCTGCATGGTGATGGTACTGCCGCCAGTTTGAATTCTTCCTGTGGTAACTAACTGAGTGGCTGCGCGAGCCAGGCCTTTTATATCTATTCCGCGGTGCTCAAAAAAACGATTATCCTCGGCTGCGATAAAGGCATTAAGCAAATTTTGAGGCGCGTCACCAATATTTATTGGCTTTCTTCTCTTTTCGCCGAACTCGGCTATGCTTTTGCTATCAAGTGAGTAAATACGTAAGGGTGTTTGTAATTGGGTGTGCTTAAGTTGCTCGGCATCAGGAAGTGTTGGCGTCAAATAAAGGAAGAAAGAGGCCATTAAGAAAAAGGCACCAGATATCATTGCGGCCAAGGACCAAGCTGAAAAGCTCAAGAGTCTCACAAAACGAAACATGTTTTTCCTAGCAAGTTAGAAATATACAGCTATTATCTGAGAAATAGCTTTAATTTAAGAATTGTAGGATTATACGTCTTTTTAGAGTGTTATAAGTAAAAAAATGTACATTGAGGTGTGAATAATAGATTCATAAGTACATCTCAATCAAAGTAGCTGCCATTAATTTAATGGGTTTTCGCGTGTTTGGATTATTTGGAAAGAAAAAAGATTCCTTGTTAGGAATCGATATCAGTTCTTCTTCAGTAAAATTATTGGAGTTGTCAAAGAATGGTGAAAAGTTCCGCGTAGAGAGTTACGCCGTGGAACCGCTACCTAGTAACTGCGTAGTAGAGAAGAATATTAATGACTCGGAGTTGGTTGGTGAAGTCATCGGAAAGGTGGTGACTCGCTCGCGTGCTAATAGTCGATTAGCTTCTGCTGCCGTTGCGGGTTCAGCTGTTATCACCAAAACCATACAAATGGCGGGTGGGCTTAACGAGTCTGAGCTGGAAAATATGATCGTTGTCGAGGCTGATCAATATATACCTTATCCTCTTGATGAAGTGGCTATCGACTTTGAAGTGCTTGGCGAGTCAGAGTCGGGCGCTGACCAGGTTGATATATTATTAGCTGCTTGTCGAAAAGAGAATGTTGAACTTCGGGAAGAAGCCCTGGAAATTGGTGGCTTAACATCGAAAGTTATCGATATCGAAGCTTACGCAATTGAACGATCCTTTGAACTTGTCGGTTCGCAAATTGGCGTTGAAGGTGAAGAGCAGACAGTCGCAATTGTCGATGTTGGCTCAACGATGACGACATTGAGCGTACTTGCCGATGGCAAAACGATCTATACAAGAGAGCAGTTATTTGGTGGGCGTCAACTGACAGAAGAAATTCAGCGACGTTATGGCTTATCTTTTGAAGAGGCCGGGCTAGCTAAAAAGCAAGGTGGCTTGCCAGATGACTACGAGCGTGAAGTCTTAGCTCCTTTCAAAGAGGCAGTCGTTCAACAAGTCGCCCGTTCATTACAGTTCTTCTTTTCCTCAAGCCAATATAATGAAGTCGATTATGTCGTGCTTGCTGGTGGTGTTGCGTCAATAAATGGACTTGTAGAACTGGTTGAAGAGAAAGCAGGGATCAAGACTATAGTGGCTAACCCTTTCGTTGATATGACCCTAAGCTCGAAGGTGAATGCGTCTGCTTTAAGTAATGATGCACCTTCTTTGATGATTGCTTGTGGTTTGGCTATGAGGAGTTTTGATTAATGCCTTCTATTAACCTTAGGCCGTGGCGAGAAGAACTCCGAGCCGAGAAACAGAGGAATTTTATTACCTCGTTGATCGGTGTCCTTGTTGTTGCAGTGGTACTTGTATTCCTGTGGCAAGACTATGTTAGTTCCGAAATTGAAACTCAAAAGTCTCGAAATAATTATTTAAGCTCTTCAATGGCTGAGCTGGATAAGAAAATTAAAGAGATCAAAGAGCTGAAAAAAGAAAAGAAAGAGCTTTTGGATAGAATGAAGGTCATTCAGGACTTACAGGGAACACGCCCGGTTATCGTTCGTGTGATGGATGAGTTGGTGAGAACACTTCCAGATGGTCTTTATTATGAAAGCCTTGAGCGAAAAGAGGATCTCATAGAGATTACGGGTTTGGCTGAATCTAATAACCGTATTTCAGGTTTGATGCGAAACTTTGAAACATCAGTCTGGTTTTCTAACCCTAATCTGAAAGACGTGAGTGCGATTAAAGGTGATGACGGGACTCTAAATAGTTTTGATCTTAGTGTTAAGCAGGTGACGCCTGAGTTAGCTGAAGATCAGGAATCAAGTGAAAAGGGGACTAAATAGTGGGTTTTTCTGAATCTATGGAAAGCCTGAAAGGCTTTGATCCCAATGATATAGACTTTAATAATGCAGGCTCATGGCCTGCACCTGTTAAAGCGGTCGTTTTAGTTGTTGTATTTTTAGTATTGATTGTAGGCGGTTATTTCTTCCTGATTCAGGATCAATATACTGAATTTGATAGAGTCGCTGCAGAAGAAGCAAACTTGAAGCAACAATATGAAAGTAGAGCGTATAAAGTGGCAAATCTGGAGGCTTTTCGTCTGCAGATGGACGACATGAAAAAATCTTTTGGTGTGCTTCTTAAGCAGTTACCTGCAAAAACAGAGGTTCCGGGTCTACTTGAAGATATTACCAATACCGGGCTGGGAAGTGGCTTAGAAATTGAGTCTATTCAGTTGAAACCCGAGGTTTCTAAAGAGTTCTATGTTGAATTGCCAATGGAGATCGTGGTTGCCGGCACTTATCATGACATTGCGTCTTTTGTGAGTGGTGTTGCAAGCTTGCCTCGAATCGTGACTTTGCATGATATGAATATTTCCAAGATGCAGAGTAAGTCTAAAGGAAATAGTCAGGGGCGCAGCAGTCATAAGCTGCAAATGACTGTGCAAGCGAAGACATATCGTTATGGTACTGAGGCAGACAGAGAAAAAAGTAGGCAATCTAAGAAGAAGAAAGGGAGGAGAAGATAATGAATAAAATTTTCTTGTCTCTCGTGCTCGTATCAAGTGTTCTATTGAGTGGTTGTGGTACGAGTAGTGGCTTTGGTGATTTAGATCGCTTTATGGCAGAGGCTGATGCCAAGCCGCGTGGAAAAATAGAGGCTTTGCCTGAAGTACAAGTATATAGAGCATTTACATACAGTGCTGCGAATAGACGTTCACCTTTTTTGCCGCCTGAAGATGTTGTGGTAAGCGTGGTAGAGATACAAAAAGATCAAAGTAACGTTAAGCCGGATTTTGATCGAGTTCCTGAGGTTCTGGAGTCATACTCTCTAGGGCAGTTAAAAATGGTTGGTACGCTTCAGCGAAATGAACAAGATATTTTGTGGGCGCTGATTGCTGATGAGTTGCAGAGCGTACATATGGCCAAGGTTGGGCAGTATATGGGTAAAAACCATGGCCGAATTGTAGATGTAAGAGTTGGTCAGATTGATTTGATTGAAATTGTTCCCAACGGATATGGCGGCTGGCTTGAAAGGCCGCGAACCATCTCGCTGGACGATCAGTAATTAAGGGGGCTTGGGAATAATGAATGATATATCAAATAGAGCAAACATGTTTAAGTCAAAAGTAAGTAGAATATTAAGGTTTACAGAAATGGTCCTTCAGACGCGTAAATTAATAACCCTGATTGGAGTTTGCTTCTTTGCAGTAATGAATGCAAATGCCGCTAACCTTAACGATGTTAGCTTTGCTTCTCTGCCTGGAGATCGAGTTGAAATTTCCTTGATTTTTGATGAAACGCCGCCGGAAGTGAATGGCTATACGATTGAAAAACCAGCAAGAATAGCGCTCGATTTACCGGGTGCTAGCAGTAAGCTGGCAGAGAAATACCATAATCTTGGTATGGGAAATGCGAAACGCATGACTGTAATCGGCACCAAGGACCGAACCCGTGTAATTCTTGATTTAGTTGACTTAGTGCCCT
>NZ_LWFZ01000659.1:0-5227 GCF_001635225.1 Oleiphilus sp. HI0086 | reverse complement strand
ATTCAGATAAACGACTTAGCGACACCCAAACCTCTCTTCCTATCGACGCTATTTACACTTCAAAAAGCACTTTAGACAAGTGACCATAATTATTGGGCTGAGTTTACTGATTTCACACGCTGATAGCCACCTGGCACATTAGAAATTAAACCTTTTAGCTCCAAGCTCACCAGGTTTTGCAATAGCACGCCAGCTTCCAGTTGGCTCTCGCTAGCTAGAACGTCAAAGGAGGTACACTGAAAATCAATCAGAGGTAATAGCTTTCCTTCATCGGGCAAAAGTTCATGTGACAACTGAGTTTCAGCTGCATGACCCTCAGCCTTGCCCACTATAGCGCTTGTACTGCGCCCAATCGGACTCTCACGCTTTGAGTTATTGGCGGAAGACGCTACCGTCATACAAGAGTCCCGACAAGGAAAAGCTAGAATATCCTCGACACATGTCACCAGCTGCGCTCCCTGTTTAATCAGATCGTTGCATCCGGCAGCCACTTCACTATCAATAGGCCCTGGAATGACATATACCTCCCGATTCTGTTCTATCGCATAATTCGCAGTGATTAATGATCCGCTTTTCAGGCCAGCTTCAACAATCAATGAACCCTGAGAAAGCCCCGAAATCAAACGATTTCGTCGCGGAAAATTTGCAGGCACAGGCAGAGACCCTAAAGCCATTTCCGACACCAGCACTCCTCGATCCATAATTTGCTCTGCTAGTTTTTGATTTTGCCTTGGGTAAACAAGATCTAAGCCCGTCCCCAAAACCGCACAGGTAATGCCACTTGCTTCCAAGGCTCCTCGATGGGCCAAAGTATCAACCCCCAAAGCCAAACCACTAACGACATTCTGGCCCTGAAGGCTCAACTCATAGGCAAAAGAATAGGCATGCTGTTTCCCGGCCATACTTGGTTTTCTGCTACCCACAACGGCTAAGGCAGGCAACAATAAAGACTCCAGACAGCCTTTCAGATAGATCATAGGCGGCGGACAAAATACTTCCTTTAATAAAGACGGATAGCCTGCATCCTCAATACTTAATATATGCTGTCGCGCAGGTTCCGACCACTCCATCAACGTCTCGGTCGAACGTGGAAGCGCCTGGGATAATGCAGCTTCATTAATGTTGACCAGGGCTCGTGCCATCACTGGTTTAAGACCGCTTGAGCATAAAGCCTCGTAGTCAGCTTTCGTAAGCGCGTCAACGCTCCCAAAGTGAGAATAAAGGTGATAAAAAGTCTTCAGGCCCAAGCCTTTGACTGCAGA
This sequence comes from Oleiphilus sp. HI0086, assembly GCF_001635225.1. Lineage (NCBI taxonomy): Bacteria > Pseudomonadati > Pseudomonadota > Gammaproteobacteria > Oceanospirillales > Oleiphilaceae > Oleiphilus > Oleiphilus sp. HI0086. The sequence continues at coordinate 3,965 of NZ_LWFZ01000659.1, read as the reverse complement.
AAGTTGTGCGATGTATTCGCAACTTGAAGAAATAGCCATACGATCATCCTTAATCGATTTATTAGCAGAATGCCCTATTCCGGGCCTAGGTATACTTTGCCAAGCAATCGCCCAACAAAAAAGGCAGCTTAATCCTTAAGCTGCCTTCAGTTTACTTTAATCTTTACAGCCTCGCTAATTCAAGGCTCAGGTTCAAATCAAGGCGTACGAACCTCGTCCATCACAGCAAGTGGGCGTGTTGCTTTCAAAACCAAGCCGTAGCTCAATTTCTCAAAGACTCTAAACACCATTAACAAACCTGCACGCTGTGAAGGTAACTCAATCTTTTCTTTGGTGTAAGGATCACGAACCAAGCCGCCTCTCTTGTATACTGCGAGTACATTACCTTCCTTAATACCATCACGCTCGCCGCGGTTGATAACAACAACATTATACTGACCAATATTACCAACACCTGAAGCCACAGAAATCATCTTGCCTCGAATATCATGCTCTGGCTTACTTGGCACAAAATTAGAGTTAATCATTCTATCTTCAGTCGGCAACAAGCGGTCACCTTGGCGCAATTCTTCACTGCTACGAAGAATATTCAGCGTCACAACTTCTTTGTTTACTTGATCAACATCTGCAGTGGCAATCGCTTTCGCTTCAAGCCCCAATAATTCATTCGTTTCGGGGTCAATATAAGTCTCGCTAGAACGATATACGGCTACTTTCTCAGCACCCTTAACGTCACCTCGAGCGAAGACCGTATCACCAGTCCCGGTGATCAGGTGATTCTCACGACCGATAAGCACGTAAGGCGCCATTTCCATCTCTTCTTTTTCAACAATTCGGTTCTGAGACAAGAAACTGGCTATTGCATCAAGTGGAATCGTCGGAATCGCAGCAGAAATTGGCGTTGCCTTAATTTGAGGACTGAGCTTAACCACGCCATTTTGAGGGCCTGCCTTCAAGGTAGTAAGTCGCGGTTGGCCATTAATATATATCAGACCAATAATATCACCAGGATAGATAAGGTGAGGATTCGAGACCTGAGGGTTCGCATGCCAGATTTCTGGCCATAGCCAAGGCGACTTCAAAAAGCGCTCTGAGATATCCCACAAGGTATCACCCTTTACGACAACGTAACGATCCGGGTGGTTGTCAGCCAATTCAGGGGATGCCAAGACGGATTGAACCAGCGCCAGGCTTGTCAATATTACGGAGATGAGTAACTTTCGGATCATGTGCTGCCTACATAATAAATTTATGTCTAAGATATAAGTGTGCGAAAAAAAGGCACGGTATCTAGAAAACTATAGATCAAGATTTAACAATTTGTACTAATTTCCTTTTCTATAAGATAATAGTAGCAGTGATATCGTGACACGCACCACAATTTAATACTAGTACAGCGCTAATAAACCAGCCATAACAGGATCCACATGTCGATTTTAGAAATTTTAGAATATCCAGACCCTCGCCTTCGTACTCTGGCCAAACCGGTCGAAGAGTTTGATGACAATCTGCAAACCCTTATCGATGACATGTTTGAGACCATGTATGATGCTCCCGGCATTGGTCTGGCAGCAACACAGATAGATCGCCACCTCCAATTAATAGTGATGGACCTGTCAGAAGATAAGAGCGAACCACTGGTATTTATTAACCCTAAAGTCACTGTTTTAGAGGGTGAGCTAGAAAAAATGCAAGAAGGCTGCCTGTCCGTTCCTGGCTTTTATGAAGATATTAGCCGAATCGAACATGTGCTGATCGAAGCGCTAGACCGACAAGGCAAAGAGTTTAGCCTAGAAGCAGAGGGGCTACTAGCCGTTTGCATCCAACACGAAATGGATCACTTAAACGGTAAACTCTTTGTTGACTATTTAAGCGGTTTAAAACGTAATCGTATCAAAAAGAAACTAGAGAAGATTCATCGCAGTCAGGAACGCGCTTAAAACGCCTTTTATCATATCTGTGCGATTTTTATTTACCCAATTTAAAAAAGTGATTTCAGTTTGAAGATTATCTTTGCCGGTACACCGGAGTTTGCAGCCAAAAGCCTCCAAGCCATTATTGACCAAAACCATGAGGTCATCGCCGTCTACACTCAGCCAGACCGTCCGGCAGGGCGTGGCAAGAAGCTCGTAAAAAGCGAGGTAAAACAGGTAGCTGAAGCGCATGGCATTCCAGTATTCCAACCTGAAAAGCTGACAAACCCCGAGGCCCAGACGGAACTAGCAGCGCTCAAGGCAGACCTAATGATTGTAGCGGCTTATGGCCTGCTCCTACCTAAAGCAGTGTTGGACATGCCCACTTTCGGCTGTATCAATATCCACGCGTCTTTACTTCCACGCTGGCGTGGCGCTGCGCCGATTCAGCGTGCAATTCAGGAGGGTGACCGTGAAACGGGCATTACCATCATGCAAATGGACGTAGGCTTAGATACCGGCGACATGCTACTCAAACTCAAAACCGATATCACTGACCAGGATACTGGCGGTAGCCTTCATGACCGGCTCGCTGAACAAGGAGCCAGCGCGATTTTGCAATATCTCGAACAGCGTGAAACATTAGCGGCTGAACCTCAAGATAACGAACTGGCGAATTACGCACATAAACTGAGTAAACAAGAAGCTTGCATTAACTGGCAAGATAGCGCCCAACAGATCTGTCGCAATATCCGAGCGTTCAACCCTTGGCCGGTATCGTTTCTGGAGTTTCTTGATGCAAAAGGGAAAGTTCAGCGTGTCCGTATCTTTGAAGCATCAGAAGTCGAAACAAACGATGACCGAGTAGCCGGTACTATTCTGGAAAAAACCAAAAACGGCATCATTATCCAGTGTGGCCAAGGCGCTATCAGCATTCAGCAACTCCAACTTCCGGGGGCAAAAGCCATGGACGTTCAATCTTTCGTGAACGGCGGTAAAGCGCTATTAAATGCGGGAGAGCAGCTGAATGTCAATCATGACAACTAGGTCTGGCGGACGCAGTCGTCGCCAATCACGAGCTAGACGCTCCAAGCAAAATATCCGACTTCCTAAGCTACCTGCAATAGAAAGCTTAAGCAGCGTCAGAGCGCTTGCCAGCCATCTTTTACACAGTGTCGCTTATGAACAAAAGTCACTGACTGCACTCATGCCCATCGCTGCTGAACAGGTGGCAGATAAAGACGGCGCCCTTCTTCAGGAAATTGTCTATGGAGCCTGTCGCTGGTACGAGTATTTGGCAAATAACCATAATCAGTTTTTGGAAACACCGCTCCAGCACGAAGATAAACTGGTTGAAAGCATTCTAAAAGTAGGGGCTTACCAACTCCTATTCATGCGCACACCCGCCCACGCTGCAATTAATGAAACTGTGCAAGCCGCTGCCGAGCTGGGAATAGAGCACTTTAAGCCTTTGATCAATGCAGTGCTTCGAAAAATATCCGCCCTGCCAGCGATCGAAGCAGGTGAAGCAACAAACGAAATCATTAATGCCAGCTACCCTGAGTGGATTAAAGAAAAGGTTAAACATAACTGGCCAGAAAAGTGGCAAGATATTCTTCGCCAGGGAAATGCACGCCCTCCGATGACACTGAGAGTTAATCGACAGTTCGCTGAAAGTGACGAACCAAGACAACACTACCTGGATTTACTAACGGAACAGGAAATTGAAGCGCAAACTTGCGCCTTCAGTTCTTTCGGCATCCAGTTGCTCAAACCGGTTCCCGTAGCCGCTTTACCCAAGTTTCGCGAGGGCGCAGCAAGCGTTCAGGATGAAGCAGCCCAACTATGTTGTGACTTACTGGAACTAGAAGAAGGCCATAAGGTACTCGATGCCTGTGCCGCACCAGGCGGAAAAACCTGTGCGATCCTGGAATCCCAAACAGGTATTCACCTGACGGCGCTAGACTCTGAAGCAAGTCGAGCCGCAAAGATCGATGAAAACCTTAAACGACTAAATTTTCAGGCAGAACTTAAGGTATCACGCGCCGAAGA
>NZ_LWFZ01000658.1:0-4480 GCF_001635225.1 Oleiphilus sp. HI0086 | reverse complement strand
TAGTCGTCGATGACGCCATTGTTACCGGCGAGAATATATACTCTCACCTGCGGCGTTCTGAGTCAGGTTTGGAAGCCGCGATCAATGGCACTAAAGAAGTCGCAGTTCCGGTAACCTTTGGTATTTTAACGACGATCGCAGCTTTTCTTCCCATTGCGTTTATTGAAGGCGTGCGCGGGCAATTGTTTGCGGCGATTCCGGTTGTTGTGATTCCTATATTGGTATTTTCTCTAATTGAGTCCAAGCTTGTTTTACCAGCTCACTTGAAGCGAATTAAGCTACAACCTCAAAATCAAAGCTCAGCCTTGGTGGCTGGCTTATCTCGTTTTCAGCAGCGCTTTGCCGACGGTTTTGAAAGTGTTGTCTTGCACTACTATCAGCCAGCACTTCAGTTGGCCTTGAAGTATCGCTACCTTTGTCTGGCGCTTAGTTTTGGTCTCTTATTTATTTTGTATGCCTTGGTTTCGACTGGGTGGATGAAGTTCATATTCTTCCCGAAGGTTCAAAGTGAGTTGGCACGTGCTAACCTGGAAATGCCTATAGGAACACCCGTCGAAGTGACTGATCGATATGTCTTGTCAATGCTGGGAGCTGCCCGTGAGCTTCAGGATAAGTATCACCTGGAAGGCGAGGCGGTGATTCGAAATATCATGGCAACAACTGGCTCTTCTGGTGGTTCGAGCCATATTGGGCGCGTGATATTTGAAATTACGCCGCCAGAAGAGCGTACTTTGGATATCACCAGTCGCGAGCTGGTTAATGAGTGGCGTGCATTAATTGGCCATGTGCCGGGCGCAGAGAAGTTAACTTATCGTGCTGAAATTGGTCGAGTCAGTGACCCGATTGATATCAAGCTGAGTGCGCAGGACTTTAATGCTCTCTCAGGTATTGCTGAGCTAATAAAAGAAAAGTTGGCAAGCTACCCGGGGGTATTTGATATTTCCGATAGCTATTCAGACGGTAAAGAGGCGATTGAGATAGTGCTTTTGCCTCAGGCTTCAGTATTAGGCCTGACACGTCAGGATATTATGTCTCAGGTGCGTGAAGCCTTTTATGGCTACGAGGTGCAAAGAATTCAGCGTGGTCGTGATGATATCAGGGTTGTGGTGCGTTATCCGAAGAGTGATCGGCAGTCTATTCGTTCACTGGAAGAATTCTTGATTCGTAATGCCCAGGGAAGTGCTGTGCCGCTCTCTCAAGTCGCGAGCTTACGAGCAGAGTCAACGCCGGCTGTTATTAGTCGTTTGAATCTGAAGCGTACTATTAGCGTTCGGGCTGATGTCGACAAACAAGCAACCAATATGTTGGTGTTGCAACAGGAGCTACGAGATTATATTGACCGGCAGCTTGGGCAGTTTCCGGGTGTGAGCTACAGTATGGAAGGTGAAGCGAAAGAGCAGCGCCAGTCTTTCGGGAGCTTGAAATGGGGCGTCTTATTTGTGCTGTTTATAATTTATAGCTTATTGGCGATCCCATTTAAGTCTTACTTGCAGCCGGTGGTCGTCATGGCGGTGATTCCTTTTGGCGCAATCGGAGCCATTGCCGGGCACTGGATTATGGGGATGGACCTGACGCTAATTAGCTTGCTGGGAATGTTGGCGCTTACGGGAATTGTCGTGAACGATAGCTTGGTTCTGGTGGATTTTGTTAACAAGCGCCGCAAGGAAGGCAGGGACTTATTGCTAACAGTTAGCGGTGCAGCTGCTGCACGATTCCGCCCAGTTATTCTTACCTCTTTGACCACCTTCTTTGGTTTGATGCCATTGCTGTTTGAACAGTCAACCCAGGCTCAGTTTCTGATTCCGATGGCGGTCTCTTTAGGCTTTGGTATTGTTTTCGCTACCTTAATTACCCTAGTGCTGGTGCCGGTAAATTATTTGGTGATTGCCGATATACAGAGACTGTTTCGCAAGCAAGCACTTAGCGACTAAACTGGCAGTAGCGGTGTGCCAGGCTAATCATGGCTTGATCTTCCGTCTCGAGTATAAGTTCTTTATCTTCGATATAAGAGAGTGCCTGCCCACTCAGCTGATTGCTACTTTGGCTCTGTTCCAGGTAGCAATATTGTTCAGAGGGAGTTTGTAGGTCATCTGGCTCGTAAGTCTTACCTGTTACCACATATTCACCTGTCGATATAAGTGTGCGGTGAAACACGGTAAAGGAGGTATCAATAAAGGCTTTGTCTGGATTGTTATTTGAATCTTGAGCCTCAGAGATAATCTTTAGGGCATCACTAGTCTTTCGGTCTGAGGCGGACTTGAGTATCGATTCGGTATAGGTGATATCGCTGCTGAAAAAGCTGCCTGAGCTTGAGAGCAACCACCAGATAGCCGCAGCTGTTAGGGCAAGCACGCAGAGGCTGACGGTGATGTGCATGGCCATCAGTGTGCGACGAGAGCTCTGCTGGAACTGATAAAGAGAGGAGAGCTCCAGTTGTTTATCCACTTGGGTATCTATAGCACGATTCATCGCATCGAAGTTGTGCGAGACGGACTCGTATTGCTCAGACTCTTTATCGCCTGTTGTTTGTTCACTTGCTTGCTTAGCCATCACTATGCCCGTTATTAGGCTTGGTTTCATCACGGCCTTTAGTATTGTTTTCCTTTAGGTCTTGCTCATCAAAGCTGTGATTCTCGGCAAGTTTGAGTAGCGACTTATCCTCCGTATACAAAGGTACGTGTACGATTTCCTTTTTGATGATCTCGACAGGAACTTCAACCTTAACCACTTTCTCGACAGGCACTTCTTTGATGACTTCGGTGGCGACTTCTTTTATCACGGGGCGGCGCTGCACTTGTCTCCAGTAGATGATAAGGCGGCGGGCGCTATTGAAAGCTTTCTTGGTAATTGAAGGGATGCTGTCTCGATCTGCTTTATAGTCTGCAATTGATGGGTCTCGAATAACGTAGGATGCAAAGGCCAATAAGATGCCAGTCACGGCAATAAGCAAAGCAAGGCTACCAAACCATAGTGTTGCAATGGTCATCACATCCTTTCTGCCCAGGTCAGCTGCAGACTCTTTGTTATACCACCATTGAGCCATGCGGTAGACTTGGTTGTCGCCAACTTTCAGGTTGACCAGATTACGCAGTTCAACGCGCTGTTTGCTCTTGTCAAAGATAGTCTGATCGAGTTCTTTAATAATGGCATCATTTTCAGAAAGCTGTTTGAATTCCTTTTCTCGTATTTGCTCATTCTCGCCTTGCTGTTCTTGGAATTTCTTTTCGACACGTGCCAATTCCTTCATATGAGTTTGAATGACCGATTCGATATCTTTTTCGCGGGCTCCTAGACTCTTGCTGAGCTTCAGTGATAGCGCCTGAATTTTTTGGTTTAGCGTATCTTCTCGTGCCTGATAGCGATCTTTGACGGCCTCGATATCCTGGTTATAAGTGGCTCGGAGTGTCTTTTGTTTGTCTGAGTCACTGAGTTTATTCAGTGCAAGGCGTAGGTCTTCAACCTTCTTCTCTTGCGTTTCGACGAGAGCATTCTGTTCTTTCTTAACTGAGTTTTCAGAGAAGAAGCCTGCATCAGCGATTTTCTTCTCTCGCTTCACTCGAAGCTCTTTTAGATAGGCTTGTTCATTGGCAAGCTGTTGTTGAAGGCTTCGGCGTTGAGTGTCTAGCTCACTGCTGGCATTGAGCGTCATTTGTCGTGAAGCCTCAATCAGTGCATCCAGTTCCTTCTGACGGTCAGCGCGTAAAGCTTTGAGCTGCTCGCGTCTATCTTCAATTTGCGCAGATAGGCCTTTGATATATTCATTTTGAGTTGCAGCGCGTAAGCCCTGAATGCGGTCCTGAATTACTTCTGCTTGGCGAGAACGCTCTTCTGATATGATGGCATGACGCTGGCTGTATTCGGCTTCAATTTGCGAAGAGCTTAAGCTTGCCAGACGAGTGCGCCGTATTTCGAGTGGTTCAATTTCCTCTTCGACGGCCACTAGTTCTTTCTTATGTTTATCGATTGAGAAAATCAGGGCATGAAAGTTTCTTTCGAAACCATTGAGGGCTGATTCAAAAGTGATAAAGGCTAGAAAAATTAGGGAGGTACCGAAGATAAACTTCCACTTTGTATTGCTGGTTTTATAGGTCGCCGCAACAAAAGGAATTTTGGTGATTTCGACAATCGCGACCATCAAAAAAGGCATCATGGCGATAAACACATTGGTGTAATCGCCAAAGCCCAAACCCTGAGGGCGATTATTTTCTATCTCGGTGAACGAACTGATGCCTTGCATAATGGAGATGGCAAAGCCGATAATCACGGCGCATATCTCAACCGCCCAGGCAAAGAATATTAGCTTTTTGCCAATGCTCTCGCGTTCCGGGTTTATCGTTAAAGAGGGTGCTTGAACCGGCTCAATTGAACTGGTAACGGTTTGAGCTTGGCCGTTTGTCATGCCTTTGGGTTTCCGTTATTGTTATTTTTTCGATTGTTTGTGTATGTTATCGAAGTTTTACGCTTAAGCTACTTCGTTCAC
>NZ_LWFZ01000657.1:0-10404 GCF_001635225.1 Oleiphilus sp. HI0086 | reverse complement strand
CTCATTATTATATTTATTGTGTCGCTCAGGATCCTATCAAATAATTGGGGTCAGTGTAAAAAAGGCCGTTATCACACCGAATCCAGTTATTTAATGGCATAAGTCGCATTTTATTCACTGTTCAAAGATTAGGCTTGCATCTCTCACTAAGAACAGTAAATAATGTGCAGCCATGGAGACTAAATAATTAGTACAAAATAAAAGTTTCCTACTATGCTTAAACAAGCATAAAAGTGTTACACGACTTAGAAAGAATCACTAACAAATATAATAAAGGGGATGAAACGTAAGCCGTGCTTCTTATAGAGCTGCTTCTGACTAAGCAGATTGCTATAAACCCTGCTTCTCGATTTCATCATTAAAACAAACCATAGCCAAATTCTGGAATAACCTTATTGGTTTCAGATACTTTAAGTAACTAGGTTATCGTTTTATTTTTTAAGTAGTAGCAATGTTGTCGGCCTCTAAAAATGTTCCGCATTACATAAATAGAACAGGCCAGATTGAAAATAATAACTAGATATTTTTGACATCTTGATTTGCCACACAACGGTTAAAGACGTGATTATGCCCCTTAACGAATAAAGTTCGGCAAATTCACTTCGACTCAGAATCTGGTATGCCTTTGATGAGGATCAACGGATGCCAAATCGTTTACGCAAGCTCAGCATGCTTATTGCCATGCCAAGTCTTTTGCTTGCCTCCAGGAATGTATTTTCTGAATACGCTCTTAACCTTCCTGAGCCAGTCTCTCCTGTAACACGGGAAGTATTTGACCTCCATATGATGACGGCCTACATCGCACTGATCATTATGATCCTCGTCACCGTCGTCATCTTTTACTCCATATTCAAATTCAGAAAGTCGAAAAATTACGAAGCCGACCAAGAATTTCATAACAGCAAGTTTGGCACATGGTCCTGGATTCTGGTGCCGATTATTGTACTCGCTATTGATTTAAGTATTGCTGGCAGCGCAAGCTCTACCTTTGACTTAATTGAAGATAAGACCCCAGCAGACCTGACAATTAAAGTGACAGGTTCCCAATGGAAGTGGACATACGAGTACATGGAAGACGATATTAAGATCGTCAGTAACCTACTGCCTGAGGAACAAGCTGGTGATCGCTATTTAAGAATGGTGGATAACCCTCTCTACCTACCTACTGACCGACGAATTCGTTTCCTTCATACCGCAACCGATGTTCTTCACGCTTGGTGGGTTCCGGCAATTGCGGTTAAGAAAGACTCCATTCCCGGCTATATCAACGAAACCTGGACTATTATCGAGAAGGCTGGCACGTATCACGGCCAATGTGCCGAAAACTGTGGTACGGGGCACGCTTTCATGCCCATTCAAGTTGAAGCGATTGCCGGTAGCGAGTTTGATTCATGGATGACAAAGCAAAAGGAAATCAAGATAGCGAAAGAGAAGGAAGCTTCTTCAGACACTGTCTGGCCAATGCAAGAATTAATGGCTCGGGGCGAGTCCCTCTACAACACCAACTGCGGAGCCTGCCACCAAGTCGATGGCTCTGGTGTTCCCCCCGCATTTCCAGCGCTGGCTGGTAGCGAAATTGCCAAAGGCGACCCCGCTAAACATCTTGAAGTCGTAATCAAGGGTGTATCGGGTACAGCCATGGCTGCTTGGGGCGCTCAGTTGAATGACCTGGAAGTGGCAGCAATCGTAACCTACGAAAGAAATGCCTGGGGTAATAACACAGGTGATGTTGTGCAACCAGCTGATGTCAAAGCGGCGCGCTAGGAGGAGATAATCAATGAGTTCTACTATTACAATTGATGAACAAAATCAGGACGTTTCAAGCGCCGATCATGATCACCACAATGAGCCACCGAAGGGTATAGGCCGCTGGTTATTCAGCACTAACCATAAAGATATTGGTACCATGTACCTGGTGTTTTCTCTCATTATGTTATTTTTGGGTGGTGGTATGGCAATGCTCATTAGAGCAGAGTTGTACTTTCCTGGCTTGCAGTTTTTGGAGCCTGACCTTTTCAATAACATGGTCACTACACATGCCTTGATTATGGTCTTTGGTGTTGTCATGCCTGCCGCAGCTGGTATGGCGAATTGGATGATCCCACTTCAAATCGGTGCGCCAGATATGGCATTGCCACGCTTAAATAACTTGAGTTTCTGGCTATTACCCGCCGGGGCTGCCCTGCTTATTTTGTCAGTCATCGTACCGTTTTTCGGTGGCGGCGCCCCCGTCAATACAGGCTGGACCTTGTACCCTCCCTTATCTGTTCAAGCGGGAATGGGGATGGATCTGCTGATCTTTACTCTTCATGTATTAGGCATATCATCGATACTCGCTGCCATCAATATCGTTACAACGGTATTGAATATGCGCGCTCCCGGCCTTGATATGATGAAACTACCCTTGTTTGTCTGGGCATGGCTATTTACAGCAATTCTATTGATTATGATCATGCCAGCACTTGCTGGCGGCGTAACCATGCTTTTGTTTGACCGTCACTTCGGTACCAGTTTCTTCGACGCTGCTGGCGGCGGCGACCCTGTGTTATTCCAGCATTTATTCTGGTTCTTTGGTCACCCGGAAGTATATGTACTATTACTACCTTCTATCGGAGTTTTAGGTGTTATTGTTCCAACATTCTGCCGTAAGCCTTTGTTTGGCTACCGCCCATTAGTTTGGTTTATGGGTATTCTGCTGGTCTTGGGTATGGTCGTATGGGCTCACCATCAATACACCATTGGCATGTCTGTCCTCGCGACCAACTACTTTATGATTGGTACAATTTTAATCTCGATCCCCGTTGGCCTAATGCTGTTCAACTTTATCTTAACGATGTGGCGTGGCTCTATTACCTTTGAAACACCCATGCTCTTCGCCATTGCCATCATTGTGATGTTCTCATTTGCAGGAACTACAGGTGTCATGCTGGCGGTTGTACCTGCAGATTTGCAATACCATGACACCTACTTTGTGGTCGCACATTTTCACTACGCATTAATACCCGGCGCACTATTCGGGCTCTACGCAGGTGTATTCTATTGGCTGCCAAAGTGGACTGGCCATATGTATAACGAAACGCTGGGTAAAATCTTTTTCTGGTGGACAACCATCGGCTTTAACCTGACGTTCTTCCCTCAACACTTTTCGGGCTTAGCGGGTATGCCACGCCGTATCGTTGATTACAGCGTGCAGTTTATTGAGTTTAACCAGATATCGAGCATTGGTGCCTTTATCTTCGGCCTATCTCACCTACTCTTTGTCTACATCATTATTCAAACTATACGTGGTGGCGAGAAAGCTCCAGCTCAGCCTTGGGAAGGTTCTCAGATCGGTACACCTGGCCTGGAGTGGACGCTACCCTCTCCTCCACCATTCCATAGCTTTGAAACACCTCCTACGGTCAAATAAAACCAGAATCTGGCCTTGGGTGCTTTAACAAAGAGCCCAAGGCTAGATACTTAACAACAAAAAGAGTTTTGATTATGAACCAACAAAGCGAACAAGCATTAAAGAAGTCAAATATTCGCACCGCGCTAATTCTTGGAGGCATTGCGATATCAAGCTTATGCATTGCCGCCTATGGCGTCAGCCAAACTTTAGCCGTGGGTGCATAACATGAGTGAAGTACCAGTAAAACAAAACAAGAAAACCGCACTAAAGCTCGCAATGTTAACAGTGCTTATGTTTGGCTTTGCCTTTGCGATGGTGCCGTTATACAAACTCGTATGCGATGTCGCCGGTATCAATAGCATCGATAGTAACAGTGGGCGCTCTGAGATTTCTGAACTAAGTAGCGAAGAACTTAGTCAGTCTTTAAGAACCGTAACGGTTCAATTCGACTCGACTATAAATGGCAATATGGCATGGGAATTCAAACCTGAAGCGAAAACCATGAAGGTGAAGCTTGGCGAACGAGTCAGTACCAGCTATTTCTTTAAGAACAACAGTTCGCAGCCAGTTGAAACCCAGTCAATACCTGGGGTTACACCATGGCAAGCAAACCAACATTTAAAGAAAATGGAATGTTTCTGCTTTGAGACTCAAACCCTTCAAGCAGGCGAATCAAAAGACATGGGTTTACAGTTTGTTCTCGACCCGAATCTACCTGAAGACATTCAAACGGTAACTTTATCTTATACCATTATGAACACAAACAGAGACGACTCACTGAAAACTAATAAAGACGCATTACCCTCTGTCAGCGACTCAAAGAAGACTTTGAATAAAGCTGGCGACAAGCAAACTATTTGAATAGCTAATGGTACAAACAATTAAAATAAAGAGGACATTATGAGCACAGCAGGTTCTGACAGTTATTACGTCCCCCACGGCAGCCAATGGCCCATTATTGCTGTAATGGGAATATTTTTTACAGTACTCGGTGTCGCATTTTGGGTTAATGACGTCGATGCGGGTACATATATGATTTGGACGGGGCTAGCTATTGTTGCCTATCTCTTCTATGGCTGGTTTAGTGACGTGATTGACGAAAGCATGGGTGGTAAATACAGCCCTCAGGTAGATATTTCCTTTAGACAAGGAATGATATGGTTTATCACCTCAGAAGTATTTTTCTTTGTAGCACTTTTTGGCTCCTTATTTTACCTTCGAGAAATCTCACTCCCCTGGCTCAGCGGTGAAGGTCACCTTGGCTCGTCTAACCTTCTATGGGAAGGTTTTAAGGCGTCCTGGCCCTTACTTACAACTCCTGATGGAGGAGAGTCTTACATCCAAACCAAAGAGGCTATGGGCGCTGGTGGCATCCCGCTATATAATACAGTCATATTACTTTCCAGCGGAGTAACACTTACCTGGGCACATCATGCTTTAAAGCATAATAAGAAAAACCAGCTTATCATCGGTTTAGCAGCAACAATTTTATTGGGTTTGATTTTCTTTGGTTTCCAGGCATACGAATATAGCCATGCCTACAATGCTTTAGACCTGACACTTAATTCAGGTATCTACGGGTCGACCTTCTACATGTTAACCGGTTTTCATGGCATGCACGTGACGATTGGTACTATCATGCTAATTGCTATTCTAGTAAGAAGCTTGAAGGGGCACTTCAGCTCAGATAAGCACTTCGCATTTGAAGCCGTTGCATGGTACTGGCACTTCGTTGATGTCGTCTGGTTAGGCCTTTACTTCTTTGTTTATTGGTTATAAGCCTATCAAGACATAAAAATGCCAGCTTAGTTGCTGGCTTTTTTATGTCTTGAATAAATAGATGCTCAGTTTTTCTAGCCAGCTAGGGCGTTGTCCCTGACTTTAAGGGCCGAACATTTCCAGCCTTATTCCCCTCTTCACACAAAGCCTTCCCCACTTCGATCCCCGCGACCTCCTCTGGTGCGCACATTTTAAGAATGGCAGACAGGTCATCATCCATATGAGAGAAGTGCTCGAAGATATCGTAGACATTGTTTTTTCCTGTTTCCAAGCGCTCCAAGAGAATCTTTTCCTGTTCATCAGTGAGCAACAAGGTTTGCATCGATTGCTCGAAGGAGTCAGCCAGCTGATTGACAACACCAGCAATCTGGACTGTCATATCACGATATTGAGAGCCTAGGTTCTCTATACCACTCTCCATACGCCGTATCAGCGTTTCTTGAGATTGATGCTCTAGATAAATATCGGCCTGCATATCCAAAGCCTCTATTTTTGCATCGGTTCCTTGTAGAAGCGCAAAAATATTATCTTTAATCTGACCATACTTCTCGGGATCATCAAGTGGCATATTTTTAATGAGAATCGACACACGGTTGTAATTGATCACAGTACGGTTGCCAAAATCATAAAAGCGACCGGCATCTTTCAACTCACTTAACAAGCGAGACTCCATTGTTCGTTCCATGCCGTTTGCTTCCATGTTTTTAACCTTGTATTTACCTCGCATTTGCAGGCTACAACTAATCCCATAGTGATTAAGGCTTTGGAACAATAACTGACCTAGCTGATCAAAGTTCTGACATTGATAGCTGTCCAGTAAAAACTGGATATTGGCACCCAGATCTCCGGTGCTAGCCATAGCCGCCATTGCAACATCTGAAGCGGCTCTAAGTTGGTCTTTAAGCTGTTTGTTAGCAATCGCATTGAAAATTGTGCTCTGAATACGTGTCACCATGTCATCATGACTAAGCTCTGTGGACATACAATCATCAGCACCTAGCTCACACGCTAGAAGTCGCTGATCAAGCTCCATATTGCGGCTAAGCACAATAACCGACATAGACTCAAGTTCTAGTGGGCATTCGCTCTTAATTTTGTCTAAAAAAGCTAAATGGGAGTTATTGCCGGGCATATCATCTATCAAAAGCAATTGATTATCGCTATATGCAGCGTGTGTCAATAAGCTTTCATAGGTCTGGCAATGCGTTAACTTGAAGTCTAACTGAAGGGAACGAATTGAATCACTGATAGTTGATGTATTGTATACAATGACGCCATACTTTTTTGACACGGTTGTCTCCTATATCCGAGGCACTAGTTACCTAAAAAATACAACTTACTGCTCCAATTCACGCCTTACGTCAAATCCCTTTCGGCGCACCTTGAAACAGGTAGATACAGCTCAACTCATTTAAGTTTAATAAGTATTTAGGTTTTATGGGTAATCTTCTTTCATAAATATAGGAAGCTTTTTCAGGTTTTACAAAGAAAAGCTTCAGAATTCTGACAAAAAAAAACCGACTACTTAGTAGTCGGTTTTGAATCAATCAATTAGCTAAACTTTAACGCTTACCTGAACGACGCAATGCCGCAGGCGTGAAGTCCTTACTCTTAAAGCTCTTTGAGTAGTCATAGCGAATAGGAATCTCATTAGCTAAACCACCTACAATATATCGACCAGACAACAAGTCGTGCAACGATTCTGCTGTTGTAATATGAGCTTTCACATCATAAAAGAACTTGTTATGAGCCTCACCAAAACGCCATAGCTCTCCACGACCATCATAATGATCTGCAACTAGGATTGCCCAAGAGTCCTCATCAATATAGAAAGTACGCTTTGAATATACATGACGCTGCCCTGCTTTAAGGGTACCGGTAACTTTCCACACCCGGTGCAGCTCGTATCGCATCACTTCTTGATCTAGGTGACCTGCTTTGATGATATCGTCATACTTGATACTCTTATCATCCATCGCATAGGAATTATAAGGAACGTATAGCTCCTGCTTTCCTTCTAGAGCCCAGTCATATCGATCCATCGCGCCATTGTACATATCGAAGTTATCGGTAGTACGCAAACCATCCGCCGCGGTTCCTGGTCCATCATATGCAACCTGAGGAGCTCGACGAACACGTCGCTGACCAGCGTTATATACCCACGCTCTACGTGGTTCTTTAACTTGGTCAATTGTTTCGTGGATAAGTAGAACGTTACCCGCCAAACGAGCCGGTGAAGCTACGCGCTGCTTAAAATACCAAAAGACGTTTTTATCTCCATTCTTTGCAGCATCCGTCAATTCCAATCGCTCAGAATAATGTTCTACGAAACGAATTGGTGAGAAGTCTCCTGATTCAGTAGGTGTAACCTGTACGTAGTCACGAACAAAGCTTCCCCCTCTTGAACGCATAATATGGTTCCAAACAACTTCTTTAGCATTCTTTGGAATTGGGAAAGGAATTGCACCTTTATAGCCTTGCACGCCATTCCCGTCATCAACCATTTCAGCATTAGTCGCATTATGCTTGAAATACTCACCGAATTTATCAATATAACCAACTGAACGATGAGTAGGATACACCTTCATTTTATAAGTAGAGTATCGCTCCAGGGTCTTCTTCTGACCATCAGACAACTTATCTGCATACTGAGCCATATTGTCTTTAGTAATCGTGAACAAGACCTGATCCGAAGCAAAAGGATCCGGATAAGGTTCACCCACCTTATAATCAGCAGGTGCTTCTACACCACCCGTCCACTCAGGAATTGTTCCATCTGCATTCCCTGCTTTTTCTGCACCAATTGGCGTTAATTCATTCCCTAATTTCGCCGCTTCTTCTGGTGATACTTTTGCCATGACATTTGCCGCACTAAAGCTTGCAGCAACAACACCAATGGCACACAAAGTTTTTATCATTTTCATTTAGACTACCTCGTTAAACCAAGCCAATGGGTTATTAGAATGAGTACGAAACACTAAGCGCAAGACTATCTCGGTCGGAGATTGTGTTATGAACCCCTCCACCGAAGTAATTGGTATACGCCAAGGTTGCACTGTACTGGTTTAAGTAATCTGCTCTGACTGACAAGCCAAGAGATTTACGCCCCTCGATAAAGTTAGCACCAGGACCTGGCGCATAACCTTTCACATCATGACTCCAAGCGACCTGTGGCGTCATATTCACACCGGCAAAAACATCGTTATATTGTAATGAGGTTCTCATACGGTAACCCCAAGAGAAGCCAGTAACATAACCCTCATCATCGCATGGACCTGTATAGGTTGGGTTTGAGCTGGCCAGAACGCCTTGACAAGTTAGCTCACCCACGAGATCGTCAGTCAGTTGACCATAACCTAACTGATCAGTCCGACCATAGCGGATTTCATCAGTATCAGGTAAGTTATGAACATATGTAGCACCCACCTCACCAACAAAGGCTAGACGGCTCGCACCCCAAATTTGATCAACAAACTTAATGGCGGTCATCTGAATCTGCGATACATCATAAGCGTCATAACCCGCTTGGACACTTCCATATAAAGGCGCTAATTCATCCGAAGTTATCGTTCCATCGCCGTTACTGTCAGTTGCTCTACTAGTAACGATAGGCGATACAACGTTACCTCTCGTTGCAAGCACTAAGTCTGGAGAGTTGAACTGCAAAGGCATATCATGCTTGAAGCTATACTCACCACCTAATGAAATACCACCAGGCCCAGTCGTGTTAAAGCTGAGACCTACCATTTGAATCTGTTCAGGGTACTGAATTTGATACTCAGCAGTCGAAAACTGTTCATCACTATCTATCGCACCGTCGCTATCAACGTCGGTACCGACTCTACCACCAACAATTGGTAAGCGACTATGGTATTGCAAGAAGTAGAAACCAAACTCTGTTTCATTCAAATCTGCAGCAAACCAGCGTAAAGCAATACCAAACTGATCAGTATCATCGGGCTTGTCATCATACATTCTCTGCAAGCCGGTTTGTCCACCCTGGTTCCACTCTTCAGTCATGAAGTTAGCACCCCAAACAGGGCCGCAACCATCGGCTACATAATCATTTGTAGAGAAGTAGGTTCCGCAATCATCAATTCGCGAAGGCTCATACTCTAGCTGAATAAACGCTTCAATCGTAATATCATCCGTTAAGCCCAGTGAACCGTATAGCATGTTCACTGGAATCAGCGCTTCTTTAATTTCTGCTCCCGGTGCTCGAATAGCACCAATATCTACTGGGTTAATAACGTTAATACCGTTAAAGATAAAGGTACTTTCACCCCAGCTGACTACCTGCTTACCTAAACGAAGGTTAAGAGGTGTATCGCCAAACCAGAAATCTTTCCAGATATACGCATCCATGATTTCTCCGCCAGACGCGTTCGCTTGACCATTCTTACTTAATTGACGTTGATAACCATTGGCATCCGTAGCTCTGTCGCCATCTTTTAGCTCAAAGTCATACCAATACTTTGCACGAGCAAATACACCCCAGTCTTCATAAGTGGCTAAAAAGTCACTGGTACCCTTGACGATCTGCGAATAGGCATCACCCTTATCGAAATTAAGGTTACCGTCATCAGTATTGATAGAGAAACCTGACCCGTCATTACCTGTTCCGATCAGACGGTCGTCTCTACCTTCTACTCTCCAACTCGAGCCAGCACTAATATTAGTATCAAAACTTGCTTCTATATCGCCCATATAAAATTGAAAGGCGCTAGCAGGTGCTGACAATGTGGCCGCGACTGCCGCTGCTAAAGGCAGCTTTGCAAACTTATGCAACCGCTGTGTTTTTTTCGTCATCGAACGCTACTCCGTTACTTTGAGATTATTAATCTTTAGGCTCAGTTCAAGTGATTTTTCTTGTTTGGTGAAACCAATAAAGCCTAAGATCAAATCGATGTTGTACTACATGACAAGCTAAGCCCCAACAGAACCTTGTTAGCCATGTTGTTTTTCTAGATCCGCCGCTCTGAATAATTTCGGAGAGCTGCAAATACACTTAAAACAAAGCATAGACGCAAATTCTTCATTCCACCAACTTATAGGGAATTTTTTTTTCGACACCGATTCCAAGTAATTGGCAAAACAATCAGCGCGTATAAAAACAAGAGATATAACTGACTAAAACTTAGCTAAAATGACTAGTTTTAAATCTGAGAGAGTAAACAAAAAATACGGCGGCGAGCGCAACAAGACCACTAATAATAAAGGTCCAGTAATAGCCA
>NZ_LWFZ01000656.1:0-2150 GCF_001635225.1 Oleiphilus sp. HI0086 | reverse complement strand
AAGCGATCTATATTTTCCATTGAGGTCGGTAAGAAAAACTGGCCCAGCTTAACACTAAGCGCTTGATTGAAGTCGATATCATGACGATACCTTGCGCTCCACTCTATCACCCCAAGAGAGCGAACGGAGCTATCATTACTCGTACCTTGTGCTTGGATATGAGTACTCAATTGAAAGGCAGAAGAAGGCCGGTACCGATACTCGATATTTGATTCAAATAGGCCTGAAACCGAGCTATCCTGGTCACCCTGTCCAAAACGTCCCAGCCCACCATTGAGCCATGTATTTCCGCTGTCTTGATAGTTGGTAACAAGCGTCACATTGCCGATAAAGCGGTGTGGGCTATTCTGCTTTGCATGCACAAGTGCGCTGCTGATCAAAGCGACTAGAAGCAAGGCGGCACAGATAACTGAAGAGTGTTTTATTCTGAATGCTTTGTTTAGCCTTGTTCATCGAAAAAATAATGCTAGTACTCACTGTTTACATCATAGCCTTTAAACCAGGTAACAAAGTCTGCCGAGTTTTGTGGGCGAGAGATATAGTAACCTTGTAACTTATCGCATCCCCATGTTTCGAGTAAGGCCCAAGACGCTCTGTTTTCAACCCCTTCAGCAACGACAGTTAAACCGAGCTGATGAGCCATGTCTATCGTTGACTGGACAATAGCCTGGTCATATTTACTTTCATCCAGTTTCAAAACAAAGGCCATATCGATCTTTAGCTCGTCTACGGGTAAATCTTTAAGTTGGCTCAAAGATGAATAGCCTGTGCCATAATCATCAATCGCCAAGATAATCCCTTGGTCTCTTAATTGATTAAGCACTTTTAGGGCTTGAACCGGGTTATCAATCATCGCACTTTCGGTGACTTCAAGAATTAGCGAAGAAGTAGAGAGGCCGTTTTTCTCAAGCTCTTGCGCCACATAATCGGGTAGGTCATCGTTGGCCAGATCATAAGCCGAGAGATTGACCGCCATTTTTAGGTCTATCCCTTGAGTTCTCCAAGCAGCGGCTTCACGCAATACACTAGCAATCACCCAACGCGTTAGCGGTGGCATCAAGCCAGACTGTTCAGCAAGACCAATGAACTCTTCAGGTGAGATAAAGCCCAACTCGGGATGAATCCAACGAATCAATGCCTCAACCTGGGTGACTTTGCCTTGCTTAAGCTCCAGCTTTGGCTGATAGAACATGCATAAGGAATCTTGATCGATCGCCTCTTTCAAATCGTTGACCAGGCGCGTTTGCTTAAGATGCTTTTCATCACTACCTGGCTGATAAAGCAACAAAGCAAGCTTCTGCTCATTCGCTTCATTGAGCGCTATGTCCACACGCCTCATTAATTCATCAGTTCGTTGACCATGCTGTGGATATAAAACCACACCCGAGGTAAATGCAATGGGGAGCTTAAGCTCGTTTATTTGATAGGGCTCAATAATCGCTTCTAAAATTCGATTCGCTCGTGCAGATACTTCTGGTTCTGTATCTGCCTTGAGCAATAACAAGAACTCATCCGCCCCCAGCCTTGCAGCACTATCATCCTCACCCATCAGCGAAGAAAGGCGCTTGGCAATACTAATTAGAAGCTGGTCGCCGATATGATAACCAAAGGTCGTATTCACTTGTTTGAAGTGACGAACATTCACCTGCATCAGTGCAAATATGTCTGAATCACCATCGCTTTGCTCAAGCAGGGTTTCAATCTTCTCTTGTATCGAAGCGCGATTAGCCAAACTCGTCAAAGTGTCGTGAAAGACTTGATAGAGAATTTTGTCTTCTCGATCAGCGATGCCCCGCTGCATATGACTTAAGCTGTTAGCTAGTTTACCTATCTCGTTCTTCTTAAAAAGATCAAAATCAATTTCTCCCTTATAATCACCCTGGCTAATTCGTTCTGCCGCACTCACCAGCGTATTAACCGGTCGTGTAATATTTCGGGCAATAATAAAGGCAATAAAAGCCGATAGTAGCAATGCAACGGATGCAATAATGAGTATATGGATTTTTAGTGGTGAAAATTTGGCAATAGCCAAAGACAAGGAGGTACTCAATACCGCATTCACTTGATAATTATCAGCCTTCACCAATGAAGTCACCAGCGCTAAAAAAGACTCTCCCTGGTATGTCATGTGCAACCAGTCACCCTGAGTT
>NZ_LWFZ01000655.1:0-12267 GCF_001635225.1 Oleiphilus sp. HI0086 | reverse complement strand
CTAGGACCCCAAATAGGCGACTGAAATTACACTTGCAGAATATATTCAAGAAATAATATACTGTATATCCATACAGGCATTTACTATGAAAAACTTCATTGATTTACTCGAAAAGAAACAGCTAATCTGGCATGGCCGGAGTAGGCAACAAGCACCTGAGTTCGAAACATCCGGCTACTCCGAGCTCGATGTTCACTTGTCTGGCGGCTTTCCAAAAAAAGGCGTTGTAATGCTGCACTCAACTTGTGGTATCGGCGAGCTTCGCCTGTTATTACCCTCGTTAATAAACAAACAAGGCCTCTGCATATTTATCAACCCGCCAGGTATTTTGAGTGCTGAGTTCTTTTATCATCAAGGCATTGAGTTAGAGCGCATACTACTTATTAATACTAACTCTGCGAATGAAGCCTTGTGGTCTGCAGAACAGTGCTTGAAAAGTGGTGCCTGTGAGGCCGTACTCCTGTGGCAAAACCAACTAGAAGTTCATCATATTCAACGCTTACAATTAGCCAGTAATCAGGGGCAGTGCCGTCAGTTCATCTTTCGAACAGCAAAGCAGCAAAGCCTTTCACTACCAGTCAATTTGAGCTTGCAACTAAAGGCTGAAGAGCGAGGTATCGCGATTACCATCGCAAAACAAAAAGGTGCCTGGCCAAAACCCGAATTCTCTCTCAATATGTCTTCTTATTGGCCTTCACTGGCACTACAAAACACGAACAACATCATCCCCTTCCCTGCTTCTAAAGCGGTATAAAGGTGATGCTATGTCTCTATCAACTTTATGGCTTTACCTCCACTTCCCTTCACTACAAATCGATAGCCTGTTTTTAAACCAGGCAGCATGCAATCAGGACGAACAGCAAGCCGTTATCGTAATCAATGGTCAAAAAAACATCGTAGTTCAAGCCAATGATCATGCCCTACAGCAAGGTATTCATTTGGGAATGGGGCTAGGTAGCGCTGCCTCCTTATGTCGTGAGCTCTGTGTGCATGCTTATGATCCCGAAATAGAAAGAAAGAAACTGCTTGAAATAGCTCACTGGCTCTATTTAGTCACCTCCGACATAAGCCTTTGCGGTTCAAATGGTTTGTTGTTACGGGTCAGTAATATGTTGAGCCTATATGATGGGCTCACGAGTTATTGGCAAACCCTAAAACAGCATTTGGAAAAACAGCAAGTCCATTATCAATACGCCAGTGCATACTCACCTCTAGCGGCTGAACTACTCGCAAGATCGGGCCTAAATCTGATTAGTGACGAACGTAAACAAGTGCTAGCGCACCTCAAGCAGCAAAAGCTTAGTGAAAGCCGCTTGCCTGATAAACAAATTGAGCGCTTGCAACGTGTCGGTATTCGAGACATGCAAGCACTCCTGGCTGTTCCCTCAGCAGAGCTTGCCAAACGTTTTGACCTATCCCTGGTTAATTATGTCGGACAACTCACCGGCACTCTGCCACAAGCCGTCCATTTCTATCATCCTCCCATGCAGTTTTCACGTTATTTGGAATTACTATTTGAACTCTCTAATCTTCAGCTTCTTGAAAAGCCCTTACTGCGCTTACTCAATGCACTGGAAGAGTTTTTACGAATCCAAAATCTTTATGCCTATGAGTTAAAACTACAACTTCATTTACGAGATAAAGGCTTTCAAGAAGTTTTTGCCAGCTCAGCAAAAGGTGATTATCTGGCAAAGGTATGGCTGGATTTATTCAGCTTACGTTTTGAGTCGGTTAAAGTCCCTTCGCCAGTTATTGGCATCACTATCTCGGCACATAAAACAAAAGCCAAGCACGAAGAAAGCATGGATTTTTTTGAGGGCGGACAGCGTAATGGCTCTTCTTTAGAGCTCATCTCAACACTTCAGGCAAAACTGGGCCCTGATTCAATTAAGAATATTGATTTAGTAGATGACCCACGGCCTGAGCTAAGCACCTGTTTACGTAACTATCAAAACCGGCCTATAAAAAAAGGCATGGCGAACCACCTGACAATCGACAAAGCAAAGCTTCGTCCCAGCCTTTTATTCCCCAAACCAAAAGTATTAAGAGAACGCGTCACGCTTATTGAGGGGCCTGAACGTATCGCGACAGGCTGGTGGGATGAGCAAAACGTTATTCGTGACTACTTTATTGCGCGTGCACATAGCGGCGCTTGGCTATGGGTATTCAGAACACCTGAACAACGTTGGTATTTACATGGAGTATTTGCCTAATGCAGCCTCACTATGCCGAGCTTTTCTGCCAGAGTAACTTCTCTTTTTTGGAAGGCGCGTCTCATGCTGAAGAACTGGCTATCCAGGCTTCATTTTTAGGCTATCAAGCACTCGCTATTACCGATGAATGTTCAGTCGCCGGTGTAGTCAAAGCACATACGGCGATAAAAGAGCATCAGCTACCAATAAAGCTGATTGTCGGCAGCCTCTTCCGCCTCGGCAAACATCTAGAATTGATACTA
This sequence comes from Oleiphilus sp. HI0086, assembly GCF_001635225.1. NCBI lineage: Bacteria > Pseudomonadati > Pseudomonadota > Gammaproteobacteria > Oceanospirillales > Oleiphilaceae > Oleiphilus > Oleiphilus sp. HI0086. The sequence goes on along the minus strand of NZ_LWFZ01000655.1, from coordinate 9,812 downwards.
CTCTGCCCCCATCGACAAGCTTATGCCGAGCTATGTCGCTTAATTACGAATGCTAGACGTCGAGCCAAGAAAGGTGAATACCAATTAACAGACTGGGATATCATGAGCATTCAGCATTGCCTGCTTATCTGGTTACCCAGCGGTAAGGCGCATGACCATTCCCAAGCCAAATGGCTGAAGAAGCATCACGCCAACAGACTTTGGCTTGGCTTACAGCGCCACCTGAAATACAACGATAAACAATATATCCAGCACTGCCAGCGTTTGGCCGAAAGTTGGGACTTAGCCATCACCGCCTGCGGTGGTGTATTAATGCATACCGCAACACGCCTACCGCTACAGCACGCTCTGACAGCCATCAGAAAAGGCCGTACCATTGCTCAGTCTGGCAAGCAGCTACTTAACAATACCGAGCGTTGTTTAAGGTCCAGACAGAAAATAAGCAAACTGTTTCGCGAGGAGTATTTACACGAAACTCTTGTTATCGCCCAACAATGCCAATTCAAGCTTAATGAACTTCGTTACGAATACCCTAGCGAGCTAGTCCCGAACAATGAAACACCCATCTCTTACCTGCGTACTTTAGTCACACAAGGCGTGAGGTTTCGTTTCCCTCAAGGTATTCCTGATCATATTCAGTCAACCATAGACAAAGAGCTGAATCTAATTGCAGAGCTGGACTATGCCTACTTCTTCCTAACGATCCACGACATTGTAATGTTCGCCAAACAAAGAGGAATTCTTTATCAAGGAAGAGGCTCTGCAGCCAACTCGGTAGTGTGTTATTGCCTGGAAATCACCTCTGTCGACCCTCGCCAGATATCTGTATTGTTTGAGCGCTTTATCAGTAAGGAGCGCAATGAGCCGCCTGATATCGACGTCGATTTCGAACACGAACGCCGTGAAGAAGTCATTCAGTATATTTATCAGAAATACGGCCGAGAACGAGCAGCCTTAGCTGCAAGCGTCATCACTTATCGCTTTAAAAGCGCCGTCAGGGATGTTGGTAAAGCCTTAGGTATCGCCGAAACACAACTTGAGTTTTTTATTAAGAACGTTAATCGACGTGACCACAGCTTGACTTGGCAGTCACAGATCATCGAATTAGGACTCAACCCAGACACAGGTAAAGGCCAGCAGTTTATTAATCTCGTTAATGAAATTATGGGATTTCCTCGTCACCTTTCACAACATGTTGGTGGCTTTGTCATTTCATCCGGACCGCTATACGAACTCGTACCTGTCGAAAATGCCAGTATGGAGGCACGTACCGTCATTCAATGGGATAAAGATGACCTCGAAAGCCTTGGACTACTGAAAGTCGATGTATTGGCGCTCGGTATGCTCAGCGCTATCCGTAAGACATTTTCCCTTATTCAACAATACCACCAACGAGACTTGAGCATCGCAGATATCACCCGTATGCAGGATGACCCAAAGGTTTATCAGATGATTCAGCGAGCCGACACTATTGGCGTGTTCCAGATCGAGTCTCGTGCACAGATGAGTATGCTGCCACGTTTAAAACCAGAAAATTATTATGACCTGGTGATTCAGATCGCTATTGTCAGACCCGGGCCAATACAGGGAGATATGGTTCACCCCTTCCTAAAGCGGCGTAATGGTGAAGAGAACATCGAATACCCTTCGGAAGCTGTTAAGGAAGTCTTATCCCGCACGCTGGGAGTACCCATTTTTCAGGAGCAAGTGATCAAGCTGGCTATGGTCGCCGCCGGATTTACCGGGGGCGAAGCTGATCAACTCAGACGCGCCATGGCCTCTTGGAAAAAGACGGGTAAGCTGATGCAATTTAGATCGAAACTGATTGAGGGGATGCTGGAAAGGGGCTATGAGCAAGCCTTTGCAGAACGGATTTTTGAACAAATCTGCGGCTTTGGAGAGTACGGTTTTCCTGAGAGTCATTCAGCTTCATTTGCCGTACTCGCATACGCTTCTGCATGGTTAAAGCATTACTACCCAGTTGAGTTCTACACATCCTTACTCAACAGCCTACCCATGGGTTTCTATAGCGTTTCACAGCTCGTACAAGACGCTGTACGCCACAACATTGAAGTACGCCCCGTATGTATTAACCAGTCAGATTATGACCATCGTTTAGAAAAACTGCCTGAAAAAGGCACTAGTCATTACAGCCACGCCATGAGGTTAGGCTTACGGCAGATAAAGAACCTCAGCGAAAAAGGCGCCAGGGAAATTCTCAGCAAACGCCCGAATGCTGGTTATCAAAATGCACAGGCACTTCATCAGCTGACATTGAACCAAAAGGACCTTGAGGCCCTCGCTTCTGCCAATGCTTTACAATGTTTTGCAGAAAACCGCTACGCAGCGCGCTGGGCGCTTATGAATCCGCCTCAAAACTTGGCACTACCTGAGCAAGATGCAAAGCTGCAAGTAAAAGAGGAAGCACAATACCAATACCGGCCGAGCAACTTTGACAACCTGATTGAAGATTACGCCTCGCTACAACTAAGCCTTGAGCAGCACCCTATTACCTTATTAGACCGTATAGGTTGCTTAGGAAAATTTACCCGATCAACACAGCTAGCAAAGATTAAACATCAATCCTTTGTTGATATAGCCGGTGTCGTCACAGGAAAACAATCCCCAGGAACCGCTTCAGGTGTAACCTTTATGACCTTGGAAGATGACACCGGAAACATCAATGTCGTTATTTGGGCAGGCACGGCGCGGGCACAAAAAAAAGCTTACTTGAGCGCAAAAATCCTCAAGATCAAAGGCATCCTGGAACGTGAAGGAGAAGTCACCCATGTGATTGCGGGCAAGCTAGAAGACATGACGGAACAATTAGCAGGCTTACAGAGTCGTTCTAGAGATTTTCATTAAGACGCGAGGTTTATCTACCTTCATCAATTTGCTGTGCAATAAAGCCATCAAAGTGGTCACCTAAAGTTGTGCTTGTATTCTTCGGCACTTTGTCACCTCTCGTATACCATTTAATACCCAATAATGGTTAAGCACCCATAACCAAGCAATCAAGTACGCATCCTTCAGTCGTCGGATACTCTTTCATAAGGTCTTATAAGCAAACTTTGTAGTTAGCTCTACTCTCAATCCCCAGCTTCAAAAATCGTTTCTACCATTGCAGAGGCAACTCCAGAGACTTCTACCCGATAATCGGTTTTGCCAAAACTAAGCACGGCTCCAATAAAGGTGCTGCCAATCGCGTCTAGCATCTGATCTGGCTCCAATTGCATGTTTTCACAAATTTCGGCAACTTGGTCCGAAAATTCCTGCAATACTTCTTGAGACAGTTCACTCATACATAACCTTCCTAAGCCAGAATAATTTTCTTAACCATAAGAGAATTACGTCTATAAAACAATGGATTACTTAACTTACCCCTAAGCTATAGGTACTTTGTCACTTTATACGTATAGTTAAAAGACTGCCTTTTTTATGCAAATTGAGGCTTATCTTCAAAAACCAACTAATATTAAGGGATAGGTTGAGGTTGCCTGTCGTATTACAGAAGGTCTCTTGCTATGTAATAAATTACTCGCAAACTAGAAATGGAGAAGAAGCTTACTGTGGTAGTCTCTCTACTTGCTCAAAAACTTTTTGCTCTCGCACTATTGGTCTTAATCTGCTTTTCACATGCCAACGCTCAAGGCGATGACAAATTGATCATATTTGTCGACAAAAGTTACCCGCCTTATATGTATCAAGTTGAAAAAACAGAAGCTGACGGTTTATATCCAAGACTACTAGAAGCAACCATCAAACAGGCCGGGCTCAAAACTGAAATTAAAGCGTTACCCTGGAAGCGCGCTTTATTGTATAGCGCAAGCGGCAAAGGCGCTGTCGGCGGCGCGTATAAAAGTGATGAGCGCATAAAAACCTACGATTACTCCGCACCACTGTACCAGGAAAAACTGGTTTTATTTATCAATAAAGATAAGCCTTTTGAATTCAATTCAATTGAAGACCTGAAAGGAAAGGTTGTTGGCGTTAATCGCGGCTGGTCCTATGGCCAAGCATTCGATACAGCCAGAGAAAATGGTTTATTCACTCCAAATGTATGTAATGACCCTCACGATAATTTTAAAATTCTCGCCATGGGAAGAATCGACTGCGTCATACTAGATCAGATATCAGGCGATTCTTATACACGCATTTTGGGAATCGAAGATAAAGTGAGCGCTTTGCCCAATGCCTTTTCAATCAATGATGCTTACCTAATTATTCCTAAAGTACTTAAGATGACCCCATTTCTAAACGACTTTAATTCAGCACTTAGGCGCATACGCGAAGATGGCACTTATCAGAAAATCGTACAAACTTTCGTGCAAGAAGCCATGTCGGATTAACATGTATTTCTATTCCTAAATCATGTATCTGCAAAAAGTTATTAATTTTTCTTCCTCCGTGTAAACCTTTTCTAACTTCATTCGTTTACGCAATACAACCGACAAACAAATGGAGTTAGAAATGAATCAATCAAAGCTACTGGCTTATACCTTTGCCTTTTCAACCAGTCTTTTTGTGGCTGGCTGTGGCGACTCAAGTAACCAGGATGACACCGCACTAATGGGAGACTTGCAAGTCGCCGTCACCGACGCTGAAGAAGACTTTTTGACCTATCGAATTGAATTGGAATCCATACAACTCAAAAAAGCTAATGGCTCACTTGTCGAAGTGCTACCGCTTCAGAGTGAAATAGACTTTGTACAATATCAGGAGCTTTCTGAGCTTTTTGCCGTATTGTCTGTACCCGCAGGCGAATACCAAAGTGTTATATTGGGCCTGGATTACAGTGAGGCTGATATCGTTATTCAAGACGAAGAGGGTGCTTCTTATGAAGCTGCCATACAAGATGCCAATGGCAATGCGATTACTCAAATTGATGTGGAGCTAAATCTTAATGAAGGCAATAGCATCAATATATCCCCTTTCAAAACCGCTCAATTGACGCTTGATTTAGACTTGGCTGCCTCAAATACTATTGAGTCTTTCGAGCCACCCTTAGTAACTGTAGAGCCTTTCATGGTCGGCAGTACCGAGCTGGATATCGATAGGGAACATCGACTAAGGGGTTTACTCGAAAGTGTTGATCTGGCCACTAATACCATCGACATGAAACTAATTCCGATGCGCTTACGTCGCGGAACCTTTGGCGATTTCAACTTCCATGTCGATGACAATACACTGTATGAGATTGATGGCGTTGAGTACACGTCTGAAGAAGGCTTAAGCTTACTAGCAGAACAAGCTGAGGAGACCCCTCTTATTGCTTTTGGTGGCCCTTCAGAAGAAGGTGAGCAACGCTACTTGGCAACACAGGTACTCGCCGGTAACAGTGTTCCTTGGGCTGAACAAGATGTATTGAAAGGCATCATCACTGCACGCAGTGACTCAAGCATTTCGATTCAAGGTGCAGTCGTCGAGACTGGCGACCAGGCGGCTCACTTTCAGACAGAAGTCACACTGGCGGTTACTGAAGATACTGTTGTCACAGGTTATCGCTTAGGTGATGCCAGCATCGCCAATTTATCGGTAGGGCAACGAATACTAGCGTTGGGTGAATTTAACGCTGACAATAATGAATTCGATAGTAGTCAAGGCCATGTCAGAATGAAGCTCAATGCCATTGTGGGCGAAGTGGTGCAGGCATCTCCTTTGGAGTTGGATCTTAGCCATATCAACAAACGACCAATTGATCTTTTTGACTTTAGTGGCACAGGCCTTGATGCGGCTAATGATGCTTCACCTGAACAGTATGAAATCAACAGCTCTACACTGGATATTAGCGCTATCGAAGAAGATGAGTGGATGCAGGTACGCGGTTACCCCAGTTCTTTCGGCTCATCACCATCAGACTTTGACGCCTTAAGCATTATCAACCCGGACTTTAGCTCCCACCCTGCCCGAATGTTCGCTTTATGGCAGTCGCCTAGTACGACAGGGCTAACAATTGAGTCGAGTGAAATCGTATTATCACTTGAAGATGCTAGAACAAAGCTACACTTGAAAGGTATCCCCGGCTCAAGCCAGTTAAGCTTCTCTCCTGAAAAGCTTGTTAGTACTGCTGAAGAAGGACGTTTCAGTATTTTGATTCGCGGTGAAGGCGTCCATATGTTTACGGATTTTGACAGCTTTATTGGCTCGGCAAGTGAGTATCTACAAAATGGCCTTGCAGTGCATCAGTTAACTGCAACGGGGCAGTATACCGACAGCCTTAAGTCACTAGACGTAAATTATGTGACGCTACGTTTAAGCGAACCGCAGGACCTAGAGCAAGATCAGGAATAGAAAGAATTGGACTACACGACCATTCGTGTAGTCCAATAAACTAAAATCACTGTTTCGGGAAGCAAAGACAGAATGGGCAAACTGTGCAGGAAATAGAGCACTTTTTGAAAGAAGTCGAGCAACGGGCATTCCGTATGACCCAATTTGCTACGCGAAACGAAGCTGATGCGCTAGATATCGTACAAGAAGCGATGATCAAGCTCGTCAACAAGTATAGCAACAAGCCGCTTGCTGACTTGAGACCCCTATTCTTCAGAATATTGGAAAACAGCATTTTGGATTGGCACCGTAAGGAGCAGCTAAAAAAGAAAATATTCTTCTGGCGAATTGATGAAAGTGACGCCGAAAGCGAAGTCGAAATGGCTGACCTCAGCGCAGACCCACTGAACTTATTGGACAGTGAAAAACTAGGAGAACATTTACTTAAAGTCATCGAACAACTTCCAGTCAAGCAGCAGCAATGCTTCTTACTCAGGACGTGGGAAGGTTTATCGGTTCGGGAGACTGCAGAAGTAATGAAGATCAACGAAAATAGTGTGAAGAGCCATTACTTTCGCGCTATGGAAAAGCTGCGCTCATCAAAAGCGCAATTGCAGTAAACCAGAGTTCAGGTCAAGAGAATGAACGATAAAGAAATTCAACAACGAGCTAAGCAAGCGCTGGACGAAAGTACCCGGAATCTTTCCCCTAAAGTACAGCGCAGCCTATATCAAGCAAGACAAGACGCTATGGCACAAAATTCAAAGCCATGGTTTAGGCACCCCTTAGTAGGATTCACAGTGGCAGCAAGCTTTTCGGCTGTTCTGTTGATAAACTATTTGCCACAGAAGCAAGGAGAAAATATTCCAAACCTTGTTCAAGCAAATATTGACGACTTTGTTCTACTATCGAACTTCGACGAAACAGACTTGGATATTGCAGAAGATTTAGAATTCTCCTATTGGTTATCGGAACAACTAGAAAATGAAACAATACCTGAAACCTTATCTGTTAGTGAGCTGCGTAATGGCTAATGCATTCACTACTTTTCAAGTTCGAGCTAACGAAGCGCCTATTCAAGATATGAGCTTCTTTCTGTTTCTGGCCGAGACAATCGTCAATGGCAAAGAACTTGTAACGCCTATCGACTTACAGCAGATTAGCGATAACGAGCTGTCCAACTCCAAGGATCACGACTTGGTGCCCAGTGAACCTGAAAATAGCGAACAGGAGGCAAACCATGAATAAGCTTCCCAAGCACTTAATCACATTATTACTGGCCAGCTTTGTTTCGCTTTCTTTTGCAGAGGAATGGTCATCTTTGCCAAACGAAACCCAAATATTACTCATCCCTTTTCAATCACAATGGGATAGCTTAGACAAAACCAAGCAAGAAGCCTTGGTTACAGGGGCAAATCGTTGGGCAAATATGGATAAGGAGCAAAGAGAACTTGCGAAGCAGCGCTTTTCCAAATGGCAAACGCTATCACCTGAAGCACGCTCGGCCTTAAAAGATAAAATGCAGCGCTTTAAAGCCCTGCCTGCTGAGCATCAGAACTCTCTGAGAAAGAGTATGCGTAAATTTAAGCAACTCCCAGAGGCAAAAAAGCAAAAGCTGCGTCAGAGCTTCAAGCGGCTCAGCCCAAGCCAAAGAGCAAAGCTAAGACGTAATATTCGCAAGCCTTAGTCACTTCTTCTACCAAACCAGCCCAAAGCGCAGGTTCCATTGGGTACCGATATTGTCGAGGTCAATCGCTTCTTCAAACGATAACTCGACTTGATATCGATCGATTAACAGCTCAAGGCCTGCGTTGATTGAACCAGAGCTATCGGTTTCCAGATCACTTTCAGTGCTAGACGTTAATGAAGCACTCCGGCGGAAGATACTCGTTCGCGTCAAGCCTTCGCCTTGGAAGAAGTTAGTCCAGGACAGGCCAAAAAATGGACTTAATGCAGCGTGGCTATTCAATTCATAGAAGTAGCTTAAACTCAAAGACGGAGCCGCAAACCAGCCAGACTGACTGGCTTCCAAAGTAATAACATTTTCATTGAGGTAGCTTTGGTTGAGGGAGTCAACATATTGGAAGCCAAGCTGAAGTGAAGGTACGAGCGACCAAGCATCATAAGCAAAATAGCCACTAACTCCCGCACTGTATTCACTGGTCTCGCTATATTCTTCAAGCCGATTACCAGACGCTGCCCAAGCCTTCATCTCGGGTTTGCTATAGACATAACTCAATACCAGATCAACTGATAAAACAGGGTAGGCTAATGAAACACCAAAGCCCCACACCTTTTTCTCTAACTCAGCATCTTGGGCAAAGCTAGTATTTGCGGTTTCTTGCCAAGTATCCAGCGTGAGCATCGGCCCTTTCTGGCTAATAAAGGTGTATGTGAGATCTATAGATTCCGGGCTTAAATCAGCATCAAAACTATTGAAGCTAAGCGTTTCGCTATGCACGCCATAACTAAAGCTTAAAGAGTGCAGATTATCTTCACCAGACCAAGCAGATAGTGGAAATAACAAAAGTGCGAATAATCGATGCATATTAGGTATTTTGGTCCCATATAAAGAGTTCGAAGAGTAGCCTTAATGGCTCTGAATAGAAACCTATAAAAGCAATTCCACGCTTTCAAGCACACCCTAGTTCTGTTAAATTTCGCGCTCCACTTTCAAAAATAACAAGGATGCCACAAATGTCTCTACGAAAATTCGTGAGCTTTCTAGCAATCGTCATATCAGTTCAGTTTTTAGTTGCCTGTGATGACAAGGTTGAACACACCCACAAAGTAGAAAAACAAGACTCATACACGCTAAAACTGGCAGAAACCTGGGGGCCTAATTTTCCTATTTTTGGTGACACCTCCAAGAATATGGCATCGATGGTCGAGAAGATGTCGAACGGTCGCTTAAAGGTCGTCATTCACTCTTCAAACAAGCATAAGTCTCCTTTTGGTATCTTCGATATGGTTAAGTCAGGCCAATACGATATGGGCCACTCTGCATCTTACTATTGGAAAGGTAAAGTGCCTGCCACCATGTACTTCACTACCATGCCTTTTGGTATGATCGCCTCCGAACAATATGCATGGTTTTACTACGGCGGTGGCATGGAATTAATGAATGAGCTATATGGCCAGTACAATCTCATGTCCTTCCCTGGCGGTAACACAGCTAACCAGATGGGCGGCTGGTTCCAGAAAGAAATTAATACTGTAGAAGACCTGCAAGGATTGAAAATGCGTATTCCTGGCTTCGCGGGTGAAGTCATTGCCAAACTGGGCGCCAAACCTACGAATATTCCCCCAGGCGAGTTATATACCGCACTTGAACGCGGCACCATTGATGCGCTCGAGTGGGTAGGCCCCTCTCTTGACCTGCGCATGGGTTTCCACAAAATTGCACCGTATTACTATACCGGTTGGCATGAGCCCGGTGCTGAACTTCAGTTCCTGGTTAATAAGAAGAAGTTTGAAGGCCTACCGGCAGATCTTCAAGAAATCCTTAAAACAGCTATGAAAGCTTCCTCATACGATATGTA
>NZ_LWFZ01000654.1:0-8082 GCF_001635225.1 Oleiphilus sp. HI0086 | reverse complement strand
GATACGGATAACAACAAGTTAAAGCACTTGTCAAAGAAACTCAAACAGCGAATCACTGGGAGCGAAATTGATGGAAGCTAAAAATGGTAATGGATTGTTTGTTATTGACGAGAGGGGCAAATTTTATTTTACAGCGCAAGGTAAGGAGCAGCTTAGTGGGTTGTTCGAATTGGCAGGAATTGATTTTGATAATATCAGAAGCTTTGATGATTACATCAGAGCCCGAGAACACGCTTCCCCATATTTTGGTTTGTGGCTCAAGAAATACTGTGAAAGTTTGCCCGACAGTAATGACTACAGAATGATTAAAGCTTGCCTTCTTGAAAGACCGCTACATTTAGAGTGAACTTCGGTTTAAATAAATATGTGACTAGTGGTATGTAAGAAGATATTACGTATCACTGTACTTAATGAAAATTGAATCTGCCTTAGGTCTTGGTGCTGTATTGCAAAGATGTTGTGATTATTATCTCTGGATATATTCAGTAAGATCGGAGCTTTAGTCGCATGGCCGGTTTTCAGATTAGAACTTAAGATATTGGTAATGCGCACTAGCCTTTGAGGGGCAATAGCACTTACGTTTGGCTGCTGTCCGTGTTGATGGTTTTTTGCATCAAATAGTTTTATCGGTGAAAGTGCATGATGTAAGTACATGGCTGTAGTAATTCTCGAGTAATTTATGATTTCAAGTGTTCAGTTTAAAGTGTTAGAGTGTAAGCTTGTTCGTAAACTCTAATTGCACACTTTATTGAAAGCTTAGATAACTATACTCGTACAAACTAAAGGCTATGCCGCAGGAGGCGACGAAAATCCACGTCTCCCGTAACATTGAATAAAAAAATTGTTTTTTTTGATGGTGTATATATTTTGTCCAAAACAGTACTAATATAAGTACTAAAGAGGACTAATAAGTACTAGAGGGTTGAATAAGTTTGAATTATCCAATAAATTCAAATGGATACAGGCTTTAGTTTTCTGCTTAAGTACACCGTACTACGCTGTTAAGGACATGGTACTACGCCGTTAAGGACATGGTACTACGTCGTTTAGGACATCCTACTACGAAGGTTAAGTACATGATACTACGCGTTAAGTACATGCTACTACGTGCCTGTGGATAACTTTTTATTTACTGAAATAAACTACTGAACGTAGTATCTGAAGCTCTTTGGATTCGTTTTAAACGCAAGTGCATTGATGTGCAAAGCGAAGAAACTTTTGTACTTCGAATTTTAGGCTCACCGCCATTTGTTAGGTGAGATTTTCTGTAAATTATTGATATTTCATTGATCCCAGTAAAACCTAGGGTGTTTGGTGGGGCAAAATTGGGGCAAATGATGCGCACGTAAGCGCACTTTTATGCTAAAAATTCTTTTTAAGGGTGCCAAAAACTCTAGTATGCACGCTGATACCTAGACGTTTACTGCGTTCGAATCCCTGGCTCACCGCCATTTATTTCTTCCAGAAATAAGTGAAAACTTTCCTACGCTAAATCATTGTCTAGTTTCTAGAAATATCTTCTCAACTCTATTCTTGATTTTACTGTTTGATCAAATGGTTCAGACTCTAGTGAAATAAATAGACCGGAGTATCCAAGTACCCAGCCTTGTAACCAAGTACTCTGACAAGGTCTCGTTTGGTAAACTAAGATTGGCCTTGGTTATTTGTCTGCTGTACCTCTCGTGAATAATCGATAGAAATTTCCTCTCAGAAAGGACTAGCGTTCTTGCTGCACAGGCCCTGTGCTTCCAAGTTGTTAGCTCGGCACTTCAGGCCTACGTGAAAAACGAACACGAAAAGCGCCAGGAGACATAGATGTATGTTTTTTAAACAGGCGAATAAAAGAAGACATATCGTTGTAGCCGACTTCTTGGGTGATCTGTTCTAAAGACTTTTTACTGCCTTCTAGCATCCTTTTGGCAGATTCAATCCGAAGCTTCTGTACGTAGGTGATTGGTGTATCACTGGTAGCCGCTTTAAAGCGGCGTTTGAATGTCCTTGGTGTCATGTTGATACGCTCGGCAAGTTCGTCGATTGAAAAGTCTTCAGCAAAGTGATGTTCTAGCCAGTTTTGTAAGCTTATGATTTGCTTGTCTTGGTGGTAATGTTTGCCGGGTATACGTTTAATGCTACTAACCTTATCTTGGCCAATGTCGAAAACATATGACCGGGAGCTAGCTTGCGCGAGTTCATAGCCACAATAGCGCTCAATCAGAAACAGGCTCATATCAAACCAGGCCGTGCCGCCACCAGAGCAAAATATTTGCCCATCTTCTGTAATTAACTGGTCCGGCTGTAAGTCTACCTTTGGAAATTTCTGTGCAAACTGCTCGACGAAGCCCCAATGCGTCGTCGCTTTTTTGTGATCTAACATGCCTGTGTCGGCAAGCAGAAAAGCGCCGGTACAATTACATGCGATATCGCAGCCACCTTCATATAGTTTTCTGATCCATGGGAGTGCTGCTTTATTTAAAGCCAGTGTCTGAGCAATATCGCCAGCGATGGTCGGTATGACAAGCAGGTCACTTGAACTGATTTCTTCAATGGTTTTATGCGCATTGATTTCAATATTATTAGCACACCGAATTTTACCACCGTTTAAGCTAGCAATTTCGACATTGAATTGTCTGGATAGCTTATCTCCATGAATGTAATTCCAAGTAACGCCAACCGAAGCGAGTAAATCTGCCATACCGATAATTGCTGTAGCAAAGGCGTAATCAAACCCGAGAATGGTGACTTGCTTCATTGTTGTGTATCCAAGAATACTGGTGGCATAAACGGCATAGTTTAAGTCATAAAAGCCAGTTATGTAATCCCTCTCGATATGAGACAGTGATAGGTAAATAACCTATTCATCATTAAGAGGCTTGTAAGGCATGGAAACCGATTTATTAAATGAAAGAGACGTTCAGTTTCAGTTGTATGAAGTGCTTGAAACCGCCGCACTTACTGAGCGCGCTCGTTTTAATGAACATAATGTTGAAACCTTTAATGCAGCGATCTCTACAGCAAGACAAATTGCTGAGGATAAGTTTGCTAACCATAATGCCAAACTAGATTGTAATGAGCCCAGTTTTGATGGTGCGAAGGTAAGCATTCTGCCAGAGGTAAAAGAGGCCTTTGATGCGTTGGCTGAAGCAGGCTTTCTTGCAGGGCGAGATGACTACGAGTTAGGTGGGATGCAGTTGCCAGAAGTTATTATGGCTGCGTGTATGGGGTATTTCACAAGTGCTAACGCTTCATCAGCGGGTTATCCATTTTTAACGATAGCCGCAGCCAATTTAATCAAAACTTATGCTTCGGATGCGCTAAAAGGTAATTTCTTAAGCCCTATGTTAGCCGGTAAGTTCACTGGCACCATGGCAATGACAGAGCCTCATGCTGGGTCATCTTTAGCCGATATCACAACCCGAGCAAAAGCATCAGACACCGCAGGTCAATACCTGATCAAAGGAAATAAGATGTACATTTCGGGTGGCGATCATGAAATGGCCGACAATATTGTTCACCTTGTCTTGGCTAAAATTGACGGTGCGCCATCGGGCGTAAAAGGAATCTCGCTGTTCCTGGTTCCTAAATATAGATTGGATGACGATGGTAAACCGGCAGATCGTAATGATGTTGCATTAGCTGGGCTCATTCATAAATTGGGTTACCGCGGTACGACCTCGACCATGCTTTCATTTGGTGATAACAATGAATGTGTAGGGTATCTGATAGGCGAAGAGCACCAGGGCCTTCGCTATATGTTCCAAATGATGAATGAAGCGAGATTAGGCGTTTCGATGGGTGCCGCGATGATTGGCTATCGCGGGTATCTGAGTTCACTGTCTTATGCAAATGAGCGCTTACAAGGCCGCTTGGCGAGCCAAAAGGCGGATGACAAGCCTGTTGAGATTATCCAGCACGCCGACGTGCGTCGAATGCTGTTAGAGCAAAAAGCATACGTTGAAGGTGCAATGTCACTATGCCTGTTTGGTTATTTCTTATTAGATGATGTCAATACACACCCTGATGCAGACGAAAGAGAAAAATCAGAGCTCTTACTGGACTTACTGACACCCGTGATCAAATCATGGAGCTCCGAAGTTGGTGTAAAAGCGAATGATCTAGCGATTCAGGTGCTTGGCGGTGCAGGCTATACCAGAGAGTACCCTGTCGAACAATATTGGCGCGACAATAGGTTAAACCCAATTCATGAAGGAACGAATGGTATCCAGGCCTTGGATTTAGTGGGTCGCAAGCTATGGCAGCGCAACAGTAAAGGACTTCAAGTTCTGGTCTCTAAGGTGAATTTAGACCTTTCTCGTGCTAAAGAATCCAGTGAAAGGCTTCAAGCGTGGGCGCAAACAATTGAAGAACATTTGTCACTAGTGCATAGGGTTACTATGCAATTAGGCGCTGACCTTCAGAAAGAATCTCCTGACTTGACCTTATCTAATGCCAGTTCTTACCTTTCGATGTTTGCTCGCGTGGTGGTGTCGTGGCTGTGGTTACGCCAGGCCTTAGCGGCAGAAAAGGGGATTGCCGAAACTGAGCCCGCAAACCATGAAGAGCTTTCGTTTTACCGTGGCAAACTCCAGGCTGCTCAATATTATATTAAATGGCAATTACCATTAGCTAAGCACGAAGCAGATCTACTTTTGGGGCGAGACGATACCTGTTTTGAAATGCAGCCAAACTGGTTCTAGACCTTGAGACATAAACCAAATTCGAAAGCGGAGGAAAAAGTGAGCTATATTGAAGTCGATGTAAGAGGTTCGATCTTATTGATCAAGGTTAATCGAGCGGAAAAGTATAACGCGCTAACGGTCTAAATGTATCACGATATTGCACGAGCCTATTACCAGCTGGAGCATGATAATAATTTGTGTGTTGCCGTATTTTACGCAGAGGGAGAACATTTTTCAGCTGGCTTGGAGCTCACTGATTGGTTAGAGCCTCTTAAATCAGGAGGCTTGCCGCCTTTGCCTGAGAGAACCATAGACCCCTTTGCATTATCAGGCCCAAGCTTGTCGAAGCCTGTTATTATGGCGGTGCAAGGTTATAGCTATACCTGGGTGGTTGAGATGATGCTCAATACAGATATCAGAGTTGCTTCGGAGAATGCACGCTTTGCTCAGCTGGAGGTTCAGCGTGGTTTGTTTGCCTGTGGTGGGGCAACGATACGGTTACAGAATGAAATGGGTTGGGCCAATGCTCAACGATATTTACTCACGGGTGACGAGTGGTCGGCCGCTGATGCGTATCGCATGGGAATGATTCAGGAAATATGTGAGCCAGGGAAGCAGTTAGAATGTGCCTTAGCGCTAGCACAGAAGATCGCTAAGGCAGCTCCTTTGGCTGTACGTGGAAGCTTGACTTCATCTAAGCTTGCAAGACAAGAAGGCGAGGCATCGGCCATAAAGCAACTTTTTCCTAGCTTAAAGCCCGTCATTGAGTCAGAAGATATGAATGAGGGAGTTCAGTCATTTATCGAGCGTCGTGATGCGGTCTTCGTAGGGCGTTAAGCCCTGAAGGATCAATTTAACAAAGACGAGGCACGCTTAGGCCAAACCTAATGCCCGCAGTACAAATATTCCTGTGCTTACTGTTAATAGTGACAGTACGGTGGATAAAGCGATAATCGTTGCGGCCAATTCGGCGTTGCCTCGCATGGCCTTAGCCATTACGAAACTCGCTGTAGCTGTGGGGCTTGCGAACATAAGAAACAAAGTACCCAATGCTAAATCTTTAAAACCCATCACTAAGGCGGCAAGGGTGAACAGCAATGGCAATCCAACAAGCTTCAGTAAAGTTGCTTTTAATGCAAGATGATTGCTATCTTTTAATTCATTTAACTTGATCGAACCGCCTACGCAAATCAATGCTAGAGGCAAAGTCATGTTTGCAAAGTACTCGCCGCTTTTCATAATGATGGCTGGTGGCTCTAACTGCAGGAGGTTAAGCACAAGTGCTGTAACAATGGCGATGATCAGCGGGTTTTTCGCCATGTCTTTTGCCATCGATAGCCAATCAAAACGTTTATCTGAATGGAACGGTAATGTCAGCGCAAAGACAGACAGGACATTATAAAGCAGTGTTAAAAAAGCCAGTAGAATAGAGCCGACAGCTAAACCTTCATCGCCATACATGTTCATGCAAAGTGCTAGGCCAACGATACCCATATTTCCACGAAAGGCTCCTTGTACAAAAACGCCTCTATTTTCTGGTAGAAGTTTCATCGTGCCGCTTAGCCGCCAGCAGGCTAGGAATCCAGCTACAGTTACAAGCAAAGCAAACATAACTTGCCTAGTATCAAAAACGGCTGATAGGTCAGATTCCAGTACTTTGATAAATAACAGAGCGGGTAATGCGATGGTGAAAACGAGTTTTGAGCCGGAATTGATGAAACTTTCAGTTAACCAGCTTGTTCGTCGAAGGAACCACCCTAGAAATACAATGATAAAAATGGGTAAGGTAATATTTGAGGTGTACAATAGTAAATCAAGAAAAGATGACAATGGAGTCTCTCAAAAAGCGTAATTTGTAGCTAAGTATATGCGATTTATCAGTTGAGTTCCGAAAAGTGCTTTAAGCAAAGCTAGTTTCGATACAAATTTAGCTTTTATGTCTCCTCAGCGTTTTCCCTAGGCTTGTGTGGCTGTCTTTTCGAGCGGTAAAGTTTGGCATGAAGCTCCTGAATTAATCGCAAACCGAATATGTAGTTTATTGATCAATTGCGTCTTCTGATGTTGTCTAGGTATTTGTTACTAATCCTTTCGTCTCCCACCTTTTGGTGATGGTATTTATTCCGCTGGGGTTAATTGGTGTTTTTCCAAGTCATTGGCTGCTCAGGCAAAGCTTTTCTGCAGCTACAATGATAGATGTAATTGCTCTGGCAGGCGTAGCTGTAAGGAATTCTTTGCTTATTGTTGATTTTATAACAGTGCGTGTTGAGCATGGCAGTAGCGTCGAAGACGCTGTAAGCGAAGTTTGTGTGCTAATAAAATTTAGCTTCACCGGGGGGGCGTGTTTTAAAGCGCTTGTGTAGCCATAAATACTGACTAGGATGCCTTCGGATCGACTCTTCTAAGAGCTTATTCCATGCTCTGGCATCGGCTTCATTGTCTTCACCAAAGTTTTCAAGGATGGGAGAAAAGTAGATTTCATAGCGGCCATTAGGGAGGCGGTATTGCGAGACATGGATGACAGCTGCCCCAGATTCGCGAGCGATCCAGCTAGGAGTCGATATACAGGCGGCATCGATACCAAAGAATGGAGCAAAAAGGTCGCACTTTTTGCCGAAATCCTGGTCAGGTGCATACCAGACTTCACCGCCTTCTTTCATAAACTGAATCATTTCTTTCAGTTGTCTTTTATGGAAGCTTTCAATATCAACATTTCTCTGGCGTCCACTTTCAATCATCCAATCAACTACCGGATTGTTGTTGGGTCGATACATATAGCCAGGTTTTTGAAGTTGTGCTGCGATAAACGGCAGGGCAATATCGAAAATACCAAAATGCCCACCTAAAAGAAATACGCCGCCACCTCGTTTCTCTGCTTCTTTTAAGTGTTCTAGGCCATAGACTTCTACCTTGCTCATATAAGGGCTAAGGTCACGCCACCAGGACTGAAGTGTTTCTATGAAGCCTTCAGACGTAGATGTGAATACATCTTTTACCAACTGTTCGCGTTCATTATCACTTAACTCTGGAAAGCAGGCATCAATATTCTGTCGGCATGCCTTAACTCTGCTTTTCATTTTATTGTGAGTGAGGTTGCCCAACTTTTTAGCAATAGAGTGCTTCCACAATAAGGGTAGGTGTGCAATGGAGAACAGTACAAACACAATGAGCCAGGTAAGCAGAAATGAGGGGTGCCAAAGCGGTCGTTGTTTTTTAGGTTTAGCCATGAGGTGTAATGCCGTATCAAAGGAACAAAATTAGCGCCGGATATTACTGGTTTTAAAGTTGTAACACTAGCGCTTATGGCTAACTAAAGAAAATAAGAGGCTATATATGCTGTGTCAACGCGTTTTATTGCGCGTAAGTGGACTCTAAATAGCGAGCAATTTCTTGAGACTCAAACATTTCT
>NZ_LWFZ01000653.1:0-15053 GCF_001635225.1 Oleiphilus sp. HI0086 | reverse complement strand
CGGTAAGCCACCTGCGGCTTACCAATATTTGCCTCAACACTGAACTCACGCTTCATGCGATCAACGATGATATCCAGGTGCAATTCGCCCATTCCGGAGATAATCGTCTGGCCCGTCTCTTCATCGGTTTTTACTCTAAACGAAGGATCTTCCTGCGCAAGCTTACCTAGGGCAACACCCATCTTTTCCTGGTCTGCCTGCGTACGAGGCTCCACTGCAACCGAAATTACAGGCTCTGGAAACTCCATACGCTCAAGCGTAATCTTGTTCTCAATATTACATAGCGTTTCGCCAGTAGTAACATCCTTAAGGCCGACCGCAGCTGCAATATCTCCAGCCAATACTTCTTTTATTTCTTCTCGGTCATTTGCATGCATCTGCACCATTCGACCAATGCGCTCCTTCCTACCCTTAACTGGGTTATACACGGTATCGCCGGTTTTTAGCGATCCAGAGTAGACCCTAAAGAAAGTCAGAGTACCAACAAAGGGGTCCGTCGCAATCTTAAACGCAAGAGCAGAAAATGGAGCAGAATCATCAGCCTCTCGAGACTCAACAGTCTCGTCATCATCAAGCACACCCTCGATCGCTTTAACCTCTTCAGGAGACGGCAGGTACTCAACAACAGCATCAAGCATCGCCTGAACACCTTTATTCTTAAAAGCAGAACCGCCAATAACCGGCACAATCTCATTCGCCAACGTACGCTTGCGAATCGCCTGCTTTATTTGCTGCTCAGAAAGCTGCTCACCTTCTAAATAAAGCTCCATCAAGTCATCATCCGCCTCTGCAGCGGACTCAACAAGAAACTCTCTCATCTCCTCACACTCATCCAGCAGATCTTCAGGAATCTCTGCGTAATCAAAGGTCATACCCTGATCAGCTTCGTTCCATAAAATAGCTTTCATCTTAATCAGGTCAACCACACCTTTAAACTCGTCCTCTGCACCAATTGTCATTTGCAGAGGCACTGGCGTAGCACCTAGACGATCTTTTAACTGTTCGACTACCATTCGGAAGTCAGCACCTGTTCGGTCCATCTTATTAACAAAGACCATGCGCGGCACTTCATATTTATTAGCCTGCCGCCAGACCGTTTCAGTTTGCGGCTGCACACCTGACGAACCACACAAAACCACAACCGCACCATCAAGCACGCGGAGCGAGCGCTCTACTTCAATTGTAAAGTCAACGTGCCCAGGCGTATCGATAATATTCACGCGATGCTGATCAAACTGTTGCTGCATTCCCGACCAGAAACACGTGGTCGCAGCAGAGGTTATCGTGATACCTCGCTCTTGCTCCTGCTCCATCCAATCCATTGTCGCCGCACCATCGTGCACTTCACCTATTTTATGCGACAAGCCTGTATAGAAAAGAACTCGCTCCGTTGTCGTTGTTTTACCAGCATCAACGTGCGCACAAATACCAATATTTCTATACCTGGAAATTGGAGTCTTACGTGCCAATTTTTTATCCTCTTAAACCCAAAAAGGCCCGCATAAAATGCAGGCCATATAACACTCGTATACCTTAGAAACGGTAGTGAGAGAAAGCCTTGTTTGCTTCGGCCATCTTGTGAACATCTTCACGTTTCTTAACCGCTGCACCCTTACCTTCGGCTGCATCGATAATCTCACCCGCTAGACGCAAAGCCATAGACTTTTCGCCACGCTTACGAGAGTAGTCCACCAACCAACGCATTGCTAGCGCTACCTGACGAGCCGGACGAACTTCAACTGGAACCTGATAAGTAGCACCACCAACACGGCGAGACTTAACCTCTACCATTGGCTGGATAGACTCTAGCGCTTTATCAAACAGCTCTAAAGGATCTTCATGACCCTTTGCTTTAACAGCATCTAATGCACCGTATACAATTTTCTCTGCTACGGATTTTTTACCATGAACCATTACGTGGTTCATAAACTTTGCAAGCGTTTGATTTCCAAATTTAGGATCTGGAAGTATCTCGCGTTTTGCTACGACTCTTCTTCTTGGCATGACAAGCCCTCTTTTAACATCAAAGGTCTTCAGGTTCGCTCAGACATAAAACGAAATATTTCGCCAGTCCGACCTTACTCTTATCCTTCAATCAATTATCTCATTGTTAATTGAAATATTTATGACAATTAACGCTTTCAGACAGACCTAAGACTATCCCTTAGGACGCTTAGCACCGTATTTAGAACGACCCTGACGTCTATCTGCAACACCTGAAGTATCCAAGCTACCACGAACTGTGTGATAACGAACACCAGGCAAATCTTTAACACGACCACCACGAATAAGAACAACGCTGTGCTCTTGTAGGTTATGGCCTTCACCACCGATATACGATGTAACCTCGTAACCGTTCGTTAGACGAACACGACAAACCTTACGCAAAGCCGAGTTTGGCTTCTTAGGTGTCGTAGTGTATACACGAGTACAAACGCCTCGACGTTGAGGACAAGCCTGCAACGCGGGTACGTCACTTTTCGCGACTACACGTTTACGAGGCTTACGTACCAACTGATTAATCGTTGCCATGTAAGCAAACTCCAATATCTATATTTTTAAAAACCGTTTCATTACAAAACGTCAAACTACTATGCCGAAATTGCTGGCACAATAAAGTTGAGGGGCGCAAGTCTAATGACGCCCCCCTCAACTGTCAAGCAATGCGGTGATTTTTTGTTCACCGCACCTGCATCCACTTACTTAACAAGCAATTACTGCTTATTAAGCTCGGCACTCAATGCTGCAACAACATCCTGTGCACTTACACCCAAGCCCTCTTCAGCGATAGGTGCCAACTTCTGATCTTTCTTACGCTTACGCTCTGAGTGGTAAGCCAAACCTGTACCTGCCGGGATCAAACGGCCCACTACCACGTTCTCTTTCAAGCCACGTAAGTAGTCACGCTTACCTGTCACCGCACCTTCAGTCAGTACGCGCGTTGTTTCCTGGAACGATGCAGCAGAGATAAACGACTCAGTTGCAAGCGAAGCTTTGGTAATACCCAACAACTGACGCTCACACTGCGCAGGCATCTTGTCGTTCGAATCAGCCTCTTCATTAGCTTCCAAGAACTTCACATACTCAACCTGGTCACCCTTGATCAAGTCAGTATCACCAGACTGCGTAATCTCAACTTTACGCAACATCTGGCGCACGATAACTTCGATATGCTTATCGTTAATTACAACACCCTGCAAACGGTAAACGTCCTGCACTTCGTTAGTGATGTATTTAGATAGCTCCACAACACCCAGTAGGCGCAAAATATCGTGCGGGTTAGAAGGTCCATCCGAGATAACCTCACCCTTTTCTACTGTTTCGCCTTCGAATACGTTCAACTGGCGATACTTGTGAATCAATGCTTCATACGGCTCAGCACCATCTTTAGGCGTAATCACTAATCGCTTCTTGCCCTTAGTCTCTTTACCGAAACTAACAACACCAGAAATTTCAGCCAAGATAGAAGGCTCTTTAGGCTTACGCGCCTCGAACAAGTCAGCTACTCGCGGTAGACCACCTGTGATATCACGAGTCTTAGATGACTCTTGAGGAATACGAGCCAAGACGTCGCCTACTTCAACCATGTCGCCATCACGCATATTTAACAAAGCGTTAGCTGGCAAGAATACCTGAATCGGATTATCTGTACCTGGTAACAAGACAGGGTTACCATCTTCATCCACAAGCTGAACCATTGGACGAATATCTTTACCTGAAGATGGACGATCTTTCGGATCGATAATCTGGATATTGGATAGACCTGTTAACTCATCAGTTTGAGTCGTTACAGTAATACCCTCTTCCATTCCAACGAACTGAGCCTTACCACCATTTTCGGTAATGATTGGGTGCGTATGTGGATCCCACTTAGCAACCACACCACCCGCTTCGATCTTGTCACCGTCTTTAGCCGAGATCACAGCACCGTAAGGAAGCTTATACCACTCACGCTCGCGACCATGCTCATCAGCTACTGCTAGCGCAGAAGAGCGAGAGGTTACAACTAGGCAGCCGTCTTTACGCTCAATCGACTTCATATTATGCAGGCGGATCTTACCACCATGCTTAACCTGAATATTATCTACTGCAGATGATCTAGACGCCGCACCACCGATGTGGAAAGTACGCATCGTTAACTGTGTACCCGGCTCACCGATTGACTGCGCAGCGATAACACCAACAGCCTCACCCTTATTAACAACATGACCACGAGCCAAGTCACGACCGTAGCACTGGGCACAAACACCGTGTCGAGTATCACAGGTAATCGCTGAGCGAACCCATACTTCATCAACACCTGCCTTTTCTAGTTCGGATACCTTCTTTTCATCCAAGAAGGTGCCAACAGGCAGAACAACATTTTCTAAATCACCCGGTGCAAAGATATCTTTTGCTGCAACACGACCCAATACACGATCACCTAGTGGTACAACAACATCACCACCTTCAATCATTGGCGTCATTAACAGACCTTCTTTGGTGCCACAATCATCATTGGTCACAACAAGATCCTGGGCAACGTCAACCAAACGACGAGTTAGGTAACCGGAGTTTGCAGTCTTCAATGCCGTATCCGCCAAACCTTTACGAGCACCGTGAGTAGAGATGAAGTACTGAAGTACGTTCAAACCTTCACGGAAGTTTGCTGTGATTGGCGTTTCGATGATCGAACCATCCGGCTTAGCCATCAAACCACGCATACCAGCTAGCTGACGAATCTGTGCAGCCGAGCCCCTTGCGCCTGAGTCAGCCATCATAAAGACTGAGTTAAATGAGTCTTGCTCAACCGTCTTACCTTCACGATCAACGACGGTATCTTTACCGAGATTATCCATCATCGCTTTAGCGACTTTATCGTTAGCTCTCGCCCAGATATCGATAACCTTGTTGTATTTCTCACCGTGCGTCAGAAGACCTGAGGCAAACTGAGTCTCGATCTCTTTTACTTCAGCAGAAGACGCATCGATAATCGTATATTTCTCATCAGGTATAACGAAGTCGTTAACACCGATAGATGAGCCAGAAAACGTCGCTTGAGAAAAGCCTAAATACATAAGCTGGTCTGCGAAGATTACCGTATCTTTCAAACCACATACGCGATATGCAGTATTGATCAACTTAGAGATCGCCTTTTTAACCATCGGGCGGTTAACTAAATCAAATGGTAAGCCATCAGGAAGAATATCGAACAACATTGCTCGACCAACTGTCGTATCTGCAATCAACGACTTGCTTACATTGTTACCGTCTTCATCTTTGGTAACCTCTGTAAGACGAACTTTTACTTTCGCCTGCAAGTGAACTTTTTTCGCACCGTATGCTCTCTGAACCTCTTTAATATCAGAGAAAACCATACCTTCACCTTGAGCGTTTATACGCTCACGTGTCATATAGTACAAACCTAGTACAACATCTTGGGAAGGAACTATAATTGGCTCACCATTCGCAGGCGCAAGAATATTGTTAGTAGACATCATTAAGGCACGCGCTTCCAACTGAGCTTCTAGCGTCAGAGGAACGTGTACCGCCATTTGGTCACCATCAAAGTCAGCGTTATATGCCGCACAAACTAGTGGGTGTAACTGGATCGCTTTACCTTCGATCAATACCGGCTCAAATGCCTGAATACCCAAACGGTGAAGTGTCGGTGCACGGTTCAACATTACCGGGTGCTCACGAATTACTTCAGCAAGAATGTCCCATACTTCAGGTGTTTCACGCTCAACCATCTTCTTCGCCGCTTTGATGGTCGTAGCTAAACCACGATGCTCAAGCTTAGAGAAGATAAATGGTTTAAATAGCTCAAGTGCCATTTTCTTAGGCAAACCACACTGATGCAAACGAAGGCTAGGACCAACAACGATCACCGAACGACCAGAGTAATCAACACGCTTACCAAGAAGGTTCTGGCGGAAACGACCCTGCTTACCTTTGATCATGTCAGCCAAAGACTTAAGAGGACGCTTGTTTGAACCAGTGATAGCACGACCACGACGGCCGTTATCTAGCAATGCGTCCACAGATTCTTGCAACATACGTTTTTCGTTACGAACAATGATATCTGGTGCGCTCAGCTCTAGTAGTCGCTTCAAACGATTGTTACGATTGATCACTCGACGATAAAGGTCGTTCAGATCAGACGTCGCAAAACGACCGCCATCCAGGGGAACCAAAGGACGAAGATCTGGTGGAAGTACAGGCAACACCTTCAAGACCATCCACTCAGGGTTATTGCCTGAGCTGTGGAAAGACTCTAATAATTTAAGACGCTTAGATAGCTTCTTAATTTTTGTTTCTGAGTTAGTCGCTGGAATCTCTTCTCTTAAACGCTCAATCTCTTCTTCTAGATTGATGTTCTGCAGTAAGCTTTGAATCGCTTCTGCACCCATCTTAGCGTCGAACTCATCACCGAACTCTTCAAGTGCCTCGTAATATTGTTCGTCACTAAGTAGCTGACCGTGCTCAAGCGTACTCATACCCGGATCAATAACCATGTATGATTCGAAATACAATACTCGCTCGATATCACGCAAAGTCATATCTAAAAGCATACCAATACGTGACGGCAAAGACTTCAAAAACCAGATGTGAGCAACTGGGCTAGCTAGTTCGATATGAGCCATACGGTCACGTCTTACGTTAGCAAGCGCAACTTCTACACCACACTTCTCACAAATTACACCACGATGCTTAAGGCGCTTGTACTTACCACACAAGCACTCATAGTCCTTGATAGGACCGAAAATTTTGGCACAAAATAAGCCATCACGCTCTGGCTTGAATGTACGATAGTTAATCGTTTCTGGCTTCTTAACTTCACCGTATGACCAAGATCGGATCATTTCTGGAGACGACAAGCCAATACGAATTGAGTCGAATTCCTGAGTTTGATTTTGGTTTTTTAATAGGTTTAATAAATCTTTCATCGGTTTTGCTCCAATTGGAGTTATCTATCCGCGAACGCTTCATCTAGAAGCGCTCGCCTCCGCGTAATTGTTTGTATTGACTTGCGAACTACTCTGATTCCAGCTCGATATCAATACCAAGCGAGCGAATTTCTTTAACAAGTACGTTGAATGATTCTGGCATGCCAGGCTCCATACGGTGAT
Organism: Oleiphilus sp. HI0086; assembly: GCF_001635225.1. Classification (NCBI taxonomy): domain Bacteria; kingdom Pseudomonadati; phylum Pseudomonadota; class Gammaproteobacteria; order Oceanospirillales; family Oleiphilaceae; genus Oleiphilus; species Oleiphilus sp. HI0086. The sequence goes on along the minus strand of NZ_LWFZ01000653.1, from coordinate 7,941 downwards.
CACCATCAACGATGTTCTTATACATCTTGGTACGGCCGTTAACATCATCAGATTTAACCGTAAGCATTTCCTGTAGCGTATAAGCAGCACCGTAAGCTTCTAGCGCCCATACTTCCATCTCACCGAAGCGCTGACCACCAAACTGAGCTTTACCGCCCAATGGCTGCTGAGTAACAAGGCTGTATGAACCCGTAGAACGAGCGTGCATCTTGTCATCAATCAAGTGGTTCAACTTAAGGATATACATATAGCCAACGGTAACTGGACGATCAAAAGAGTCCCCAGTACGACCATCATATAATTGAACCTGACCACTATCATCAAGACCGGCTAGACGAAGAAGCTCTTTAATCTGAGACTCTTTCGCACCATCAAAAGCAGGAGTCGCCATTGGAACACCACCGCGAAGGTTATGTGCCAGCTCTAGAATCTCTTCATCACTAAAGGTATCCAACGCTTCTTTCTTATCAGCAACACCGTTATAGATTTGATCCAGTAGGCCACGTAGTTCTTGCACTTCTTTCTGCTGTTTAATCATAAGGTCAATTTTCTTACCAAGACCTTTTGCAGCACAACCCAAGTGTGTTTCCAGTACCTGACCGACGTTCATTCGAGACGGAACACCTAGCGGGTTAAGTACAATATCTACTGGGTTACCATGCTCATCATATGGCATATCTTCAACTGGCATAATAACCGAGATAACACCCTTGTTCCCGTGTCGTCCAGCCATCTTATCACCAGGCTGAATACGACGTTTGATCGCAACGTAAACCTTAACTATTTTCAGTACACCCGGTGCGAGATCATCACCAGTCTGAAGCTTACCCTTCTTAACTTCGAAGCGCTCTTCCTGATCTTTACGACGATCTTCCAATTGCGCCTCTGCCTTCTCCAACATCTCATTTAGAGAGTCTTCAGACATACGAATTGTGAACCAATCGCTAGGCTCTAAGCCTTTAAGGTAATCTTCACTAAGGGTATCGCCCTTCTTCAAACCTGGCGCAGAAATTACAGACTGACCAAGCAAAGCTTTTGTAAGACGCTCATAAGTTGCGCCCTGAACAATGCGATACTCATCTTTCAAATCTTTACGGAACTTATCAAGCTGATCGTTTTCAATATCTTTCGAACGCTGATCTTTCTCAACACCGTCACGAGTAAAGACCTGAACGTCGATTACCGTACCACGCGTTCCTGTAGAAACTCGCAGTGAAGTATCCTTAACATCAGATGCTTTTTCACCGAAGATTGCTCTAAGTAGCTTTTCTTCAGGCGTTAACTGGGTTTCGCCCTTAGGTGTTACCTTACCAACAAGAATATCACCAGCACCCACCTCAGCACCGATATAAACGATACCCGACTCATCCAGCTTGGAAAGTGCGTTCTCACCAACATTCGGAATATCGGCAGTAATATCTTCGCTACCTAACTTGGTATCACGCGCAACACAAGTCAATTCCTGAATATGGATAGTTGTGAAACGGTCTTCTTGAACTACACGCTCAGATACAAGGATCGAATCCTCAAAGTTGTAACCGTTCCAAGGCATAAAGGCGATACGCATGTTCTGACCCAAAGCCAGCTCACCCATATCAACCGAAGGACCATCAGCAAGTACGTCACCACGAGAAATTTGCTCACCCTGCTTAACCAAAGGCTGTTGATTTATACAAGTATTTTGGTTTGAACGAACATATTTCGTTAGGTTGTAGATATCTACACCTGCGTCGCCTTGTGCAGTCTCATCATCGTTAACACGAACAACAATTCGGCCTGCATCGACACGTTCGATTACACCACCTCGATCTGCAACCACACATACACCGGAGTCCTGAGCAACAATTCGCTCAATACCCGTACCAACCAATGGCTTTTCAGCACGTAGGGTTGGAACAGCCTGACGCTGCATGTTTGACCCCATCAAAGCACGGTTCGCATCATCGTGTTCCAAGAAAGGAATCAAAGAAGCTGCTACCGATACTACCTGACGTGGTGACACGTCCATATAGTTAACCTTCTCAGGTGGCGTTACTGTAAATTCGTTTTTATATCGAACGTTAACAAGCTCTTCAGTTAGCTTACCGTCTTCACTAACAACAGCACTAGCCTGTGCGATAATGAAGCCACTTTCTTCAATTGCTGACAGATACTCGATCTCGTCTGTTACAACACTGTCAACAACTTTTCTATACGGACTCTCTAAGAAGCCAAAAGAGTTAGTTCGTGCGTAGGTTGCCAAAGAGTTAATCAAACCGATGTTTGGACCTTCAGGCGTTTCGATAGGACAAACGCGACCGTAGTGAGTCGGGTGTACATCTCGAACCTCAAAACCAGCACGCTCACGAGTCAAACCACCTGGGCCTAATGCTGATACACGACGCTTATGAGTCACCTCAGAAAGCGGGTTGTTCTGATCCATAAACTGAGATAACTGGCTAGAACCAAAGAATTCTTTAACGGCTGCAGCGACAGGCTTAGCATTGATCAAGTCTTGTGGCATTAGACCATCAGACTCAGCCATGCTCAAACGCTCACGTACAGCTCTTTCAACACGAACCAAACCAACACGGAATTGGTTCTCTGCCATTTCACCTACAGATCGAATACGACGGTTACCCAAGTGATCGATATCATCAACTTCACCCTTACCATTTCGAATATCGATCAATGTTTTCAAGACATCGATAATATCTTCATTTGACAGTACGCCTTCGCCCGTCTCATCGCTACGTCCGATACGGCGATTAAACTTCATGCGGCCTACTGCAGAAAGATCGTAGCGCTCAGAAGTAAAGAACAAGTTCTTGAACAGGTTCTCTGCTGAATCCTTAGTTGGCGGCTCACCAGGACGCATCATACGATAAATCTCTACCAGAGCTTCAAGCTGATTACTTGTCGGATCGATTCTTAGCGTATCAGACATGAACGGGCCGCAATCTAGTTCGTTCGTATAAATCGTCTCGAACGATTCGATACCCGCTTCAATAATTGTATCGATCACTTCATCAGTGATTTCGGTATTACACTCAACAACCAATTCGCCAGTTTCTTCATTGATCAAGTCTTTCGCTGTCACCTTGCCGTGTAGGTACTCACGTGGAACTTCAAGGTGATTACCAAGCTTCTCAAGCTGTCTGATATGACGCGCAGTAATACGACGACCTTCTTCAACGATAACCTTACCGTCAGCATCTTTAATTTCGAAACTTGCAAGCTCACCACGTAGGCGAGCAGGCACCAACTCTAGCTTACAGCTCTCGCCGGAAATAACGAATGCACTGGTATCGAAGAACATTTCAAGAATTTCTTGTGTGCTGTATTCAAGCGCACGTAGCAAGATCGATGCAGGTAGTTTACGACGTCGGTCAATACGAACAAAAACGTTGTCTTTCGGGTCAAACTCAAAGTCCAACCATGAACCACGGTAAGGAATAACACGAGCAGAGTGTAACAACTTACCAGAAGAGTGTGTTTTACCCTTATCGTGATCAAAAAATACGCCTGGAGAACGATGCAACTGAGAGACGATTACACGCTCAGTACCGTTAACAACAAATGTACCATTTTCGGTCATGAGCGGCATTTCGCCCATGTATACTTCTTGCTCTTTGATGTCTTTGATTGCTTTATTTGATGATTCTTTATCATAAATAATCAATCGAACCTTAACACGCAATGGAGCTGCGTATGTTACACCACGCTGAATACACTCTTTTACGTCAAATGCGGGTTCACCCAAACGGTAGCTCACATATTCTAATGCAGCATTACCTGAGAAGCTCAAAATTGGAAAAACTGACTTGAATGCAGCGTGAAGACCAACATCGTCACGAGACTCTGGGTCATTGTCACTCTGCAAGAAGCTTAAGTACGAGTCTATTTGAATAGACAAAAGATACGGCACATCCATGACGGTTGGTAACACGCCAAATTCTTTACGAATACGCTTTTTCTCTGTATACGAGTAGGCCATTTATATTCCCCAGTTTTGTGACTTAACGGTCTGAATTGTTGAACGGTTGACACCGTTTAATAACAGGCTATGTTTAGAAAGAGATACTTATTGCATGCTCAAGGCTTTGCCAAATATTCCTTTCTAACAAACCTTCTTATAGTTTGTTCTATGATGCTTGTTAGCATCAATATAATGAAAGCTATCTACTAACTAACAACAGAAAAAGGCCGGCAGCAAATGCTACCAGCCAATTTCGTTAGGATGCGTGTGCTTCTGCATGCATCAAATAACTATAATTATAGTTACTTAACTTCAACAGATGCGCCAGCTTCCTCAAGCTCTTTCTTAGCAGCTTCAGCGTCGTCTTTGCTAACGCCTTCTTTAACAGTAGATGGAGCACCATCAACCATTGCTTTCGCTTCTTTAAGGCCAAGACCTGTAAGAGCACGAACTGCTTTGATTACGTTAACTTTCTTGTCGCCAGCGCCTGCAAGAACAACGTCAAACTCAGTCTGTTCAGCGGCAGCAGCACCACCAGCGTCACCGCCAGCAGCAGGAGCAGCAGCTACAGCAGCAGCTGCAGATACGCCGAATTTCTCTTCCATTGCTTCAACTAGTTCAACAACGTCCATTACGCTCATTTCAGCGATTGCATTTAAAATATCGTCTTTAGATAGAGACATGGTCCCATTCTCCTAAATGTAAGTTATATAAAAAATAATTAAGCTGCGTCTTTCTTCTGATCGCGAACTGCTGCCACTGCACGAGTAACCTTCGAAGGAACTTCGTTGAATGTACGTGCAAGCTTGGTAATAGGTGCTTGAATAACGCTGGCCAACATGCCCAACGCCTGATCGCGCGTTGGCAACTTAGCCAAACGATCGATCTGATCTGCACCCAGTAGTTCACCACCAACCGCTAATGCTTTTATCTCGAATGCTTCTTTTTCTTTAGCAAAATCTTTCAACAAGCGCGCTGCCGCACCTGGATCTTCCAAAGAAAATGCAAGAATTGTTGGACCAACCAACGCTTCAGCTGCACATTCAAACTCTGTTCCTTCTACCGCACGCTTTGCTAAGGTGTTTCGAACGACACGAAGATAAACTCCGCCTTCACGAGCTTCTTTACGAAGGCCTGTCATATCATTAGCGTCAACGCCATGATAATCAGCCATCACAAGAGATAAAGCACCGCCAGCAACTTCGTTGACTTCGGCGACAATCGCCTTTTTGTCTTCGATTCCAATTGCCATTGGTTTTCTCCTCAAGAGAGTCAGCCGAAGCTGACCACTTAGTTCCACCCCCTGTTAGCATAAACAGGGAGCGACCTACGGCGGAGATACAACTCATTTAAGAGAGTCCACACACCGTCTGCGCAGGAGATTAAGTTAGCACTCTAAATTAATAAATAGCCAACACCTGCGGTCTTTGACAGCCCGAGCTAGGCTCAGACTCCAAAGTATTCTTTAACATATCTTCTTATGAAGACACTGAGCTCTGATCAATAAGTAGACCAGGACCCATTGTTGAAGAAAGTGTAACTTTCTTCAAATAAACACCTTTTGCAGAAGCAGGCTTAGCCTTCTTCAAGTCAGCCAACAATGCTTCGATATTCTGTTTAATCGAATCAGCTGAGAACTCAACATTACCAACGATAGTATGAACAATACCGTTCTTGTCAGTTCTATAACGAACCTGACCAGCTTTTGCATTTTTAACGGCAGTCGCTACGTCTGGCGTCACTGTACCAACTTTCGGGTTTGGCATTAGACCGCGTGGACCAAGAATTTGACCTAACTGACCAACTACACGCATTGCGTCCGGAGATGCAACAACTACGTCAAAATCCATGTTTCCAGCTTTAACTTCAGCAGCCAACTCGTCCATACCAACGATATCAGCACCAGCTTCTTTAGCTTTCTCTGCATTTTCACCTTGAGTAAACACAGCAACACGAACTGTTTTGCCAGTTCCATTTGGTAGTACTGTAGAACCTCGAACAGCCTGGTCAGATTTACGCGCATCAACACCTAGGTTGATAGCAACATCTACCGACTCAGTAAACTTAACACCGTTTGAAAGCTCAGCAAGCAAAGCTACCGCTTCTTCTACCGTGTACGCTTTTTCTGCTTGAACTTTTTCCTGCACCAACTTTTGGCGCTTTGTTAATTTTGCCATTAGTTAACACCCTCAGTATTAAGTCCCATGCTACGCGCTGTACCAGCAATAATTCTTACTGCAGCATCCATATCACCTGCATTTAAGTCAGGGTCTTTAGTTTTAGCAATTTCTTCTAACTGAGCGCGAGTAACAGTTCCAACCTTCTCAGTATTAGGACGACCGCTACCACTAGTGATACCAGCAGCTTTCTTCAACAGAATAGATGCAGGTGGGGTCTTCATGACAAAAGTAAAACTCTTGTCACTATATACAGAAATTACAACAGGAACTGGCAGACCTGGTTCAACACCTTGAGTCTGAGCGTTAAACGCTTTACAGAATTCCATGATGTTAACACCGTGCTGACCTAGTGCAGGACCAACCGGCGGACTTGGATTCGCTTTACCAGCGGCTACCTGAAGCTTGATATAAGCATCAACTTTCTTTGCCATTTTTTACTCCTTCGGGTTCAAACGCTTCAATAGCTCCCCGTATAGACAGAAAAAGCCCACTTTGCAGTTCGCAAAGTGAGCAGATAAAATCTTACTTGCTTAGTCTTTTTCTACTTGCCCAAACTCTAGTTCGACAGGGGTAGAGCGACCAAAAATCAGAACCGCTACTTTAACGCGGCTCTTCTCGTAATCTACTTCCTCAACAACACCATTAAAGTCTGCAAACGGCCCATCGATAACCCGAACCACTTCACCAGCTTCAAACAAGGTCTTAGGACGAGGTTTCTCTGCACCCGTCTCTATCTTCTGAAGAATCGTATCAGCTTCACGATCAGTAATTGGCACAGGTCTTTCAGCAGTACCACCAATAAAGCCTAACACTCTTGGAGTGGACTTAACCAAATGCCAAGCATCGTCGTCCATTTCCATTTGCACAAGAACGTAGCCTGGATAAAACTTACGCTCACTCTTGCGCTTTTTACCTTCGCGCATTTCTACCACTTCCTCTGTAGGAACCAGTATTTCACCAAATTTTGCTTCCAAGCCTTTCAAAGCAACCTGCTCTTGCAACGAGCGCATTACCTGCTTTTCGTAACCTGAATAGGCATGAACTACATACCAAGCTTTGGACATCGTGATTCTCCTACTACCCTATAATACTGGAAACAATCCAGCCGATCAGGGAGTCGACACCCCATAAAATAAGCGCAACCACTAACACAAAAACAACAACTATCATTGTCGTCTGGGTCAACTCTTGCTTAGTAGGCCATACAACCTTACGAATCTCTAAACGAGCTTCAGAGACCAACTTCGCAAAGGCCTGCCCTTTTGTCGTTTGAACGGCAACCCATCCAGCAACAAATGCCAAAACAAGTAGCGCAAGCACTCTGTACAACAGAGATTCTGCTTCAAAATAGTAGTTACCCACCACGCCCGCTGACACCAAACAAAGCACCAACAACCACTTCAGCGTATCTAGCGCACTACCTTCTTTCTCTACCTTTGCATTCATAATCGACGCACTAATAAGTATTCTGTTCCACTACCATTTATTACTAGAATAAATGGCAGGCCAGGAGGGAATCGAACCCCCAACCTGCGGTTTTGGAGACCGCTGCTCTGCCAATTGAGCTACTGGCCTATACAAAAGAAGGCAGCATCAAGCTGCCTTCCAAACATAGACTAAGATTATTCAACAATCTTAGCTACAACACCCGCACCTACAGTACGACCACCTTCACGAATCGCGAAGCGTAGACCTTCTTCCATCGCGATTGGCGCGATCAAAGTAGCTGTTAACTGTACGTTATCACCAGGCATTACCATTTCAACACCTTCAGGCAACTCACAAGCACCTGTCACATCAGTC
>NZ_LWFZ01000652.1:0-15550 GCF_001635225.1 Oleiphilus sp. HI0086 | reverse complement strand
TCAGAAGCACGTCTGGCGAGCTGCTTCCTTAGTTGAGGACAGCCTTTTCCTGAGTCATAGCCAATGCCGAGAAACTTCTCAGTCCGCACAAGGTTTGCAAATGATTTTTTTAGTTGTTCAATAATAGGGAAGTCACTTGCCGGGACCGCTGCACCGAAGCTGACATTGTTTGGTTCTGCCGAACTGGCCAGGACGTCCATGATCAATTCTGAAGTGGTGACTTCATCCGGGCCGCAATCAGAGACAGAGTTGTGGATATGGTCTTTAGATAAATGTTCTACCGGCGCACTGAGCGCAATGGCTTTAACATAATAGCCAGACTTTGGCCTCACCTCAATCAGCCCCCAGTCCTCTAGTAAACCGTAGCTCATTAAAACAGTCGACACACTGACCGAGCGCTGTTTCGCTAATTCCCGAACAGAAGGAAGCTTATCCCCCCTAGCAAAAGTACTTTGCCGAATCTGCTCAGCAAGGTCATTTGCTAACAATTTATAAATAGGCTGTTTCATTGTTGTGCTCCCAGAACCATAACAGTTGTTCAAATATTATACTTAACAGTTCATTCATACTACATCTGTTATGGCTAATTTAGTTAAATTCTAAATCTGTTACGTATCAGACAACCTCCGTATAGTATTCATCTTCAAGCCCTATCATTATTAGTATTGCGAGGAAAGATACGATGAGACATGAAATACTCCCTTCGCCACAAGGTCTTCACAATTACTCAGGCTCATTAAAAGGCCTCACCAATCTATGTCTACGATTTGCCAAGCAATTACACTCGCTAGCATGGCGACTGGAGATACACCGACAACGTAAAAAGCTGCTTCAACTGAGTGATGCTCAATTAAGAGATATTGGCGTGTCCCGACAAGAAGCACAACTCGAAGCAAGTCAGCCTCTATGGAAGTAGAGGCTTAAGCCGTCAAATACCAGGAGGCAAATCACCCTGCTTTCTGTTATAAATAGGCTTCGTATCGGTATAAGAGCATTAAGCTGCCGTCTAATCGTGCAATGCTTATTAAAGATGGGTGAAAACAAAATACTCCATGTCTATCAAGAAAACTCCTTTTCTTACCTTGCTTCTGTCGCTCACATTGTTGATTAGCGTCTTATACGGGCATAAGCATGATGAACAACAGTGGCTATCTATAAACAAACATTACCAACAAGATTTATTAGCAATCGAAGCCCCCATTTTTTTTGATTACCTTGATCGTAGGCTAAACATAGAAGGCCTGGGTTCAGCCCAAAAGATTGATAGCTTAAAAGCTGATTTTGAAGATGGTGAGTCGCTTCCTACGATCAAAGCTATCTTGGAAGATTCAGCTTTTTCCTCCTATATCAAGCAGAATGGCAGCATGTTTCTTGAGAAAGCCATACTGGAAACATGGCATGAGGAGCGGCTTATAATTGAGCAAATGTATCGCGCCACCAGTACAAACTTACTTGGCCTTTCTGCTCAAGACTTCAGCATCAGACAGATCCTCACTCATGTTTTCGCACACCCCTCTCATCCATTGTTTATTTTAGTATTTCTATGTTTTTCAGTTTTATCCTTCTACTTTGAAAAGCGCTTTGGCGCCTTTAAGCTGTACTGCTATTTTCTGTTTTCGATGTTTATTTCTTCACTCACCTATCTATTATTCACAACCAAAAGCAATGCCGTCTTAGTTGGGCCTCTTGGTGCTATCTATGGCCTGGCAAGCCCGCTAGTGTTAGACAAACTAAAGAATTTCCAAGCCAAAAGAGAGTCCTTGCAACCCTCAAAATCGGCCTTATTCATGTTACTAATGCTTACTCTAAGCTTAATCACCTATACCGTTTTACATACGCTCGACCAACCTAGGCCTAGCATATATCTTCTTGCAAGCATGCTGCTTCCGGCACTCTCAACAGGCATTTTCATGAGCTTAAGCATGAAAGTTGCAGCGAAAGAAACCCCAAAAAACAAGCCAAGAATAACTGCCTCCGTTGATTGGGAGTACAGAGCAGAGCTTTCAAAAGCAATGGAATTCCTATCGCGCTTCGAGTTCAATACTGCACGCCAGTTATTGCGATCACTGGGTGCTAAATATCCCGAATCACGAGCAATATTGGAGCAGCGTTACAACTTGGCAAAATTGCATACTGAAGACTCGAGCTATTGGAAGCATGCACAGAACCTTATTGAACTGTGTGTCCGTAAATCAGACTACGAAAGAATTTGTCGATTATTTTCCGACATTCAAAAAAATGCTGCTAGTAAAAAAAGGGCTCAAGAATGCTTACAGCCCGAGCACTATCATAAGATGATGATGCTTTTTATTAAACATGGAGACCTGCCTAAAGCTGAGCAAGCCTTCTTGTTTCTCGAACTTGCTGGCAACCAACATATTACACAAGATGCTTGCCTCTTGCTTATTCAGGAGTTCAAAATAAGGCATACTGCTGCTAAACAACAGCAATATGAAATGCTACTCGAGCGACTCAAGGCTTAGTTATGAAAGCAAGCACTTTCGACCTAATCAGACATGGCGAACCCGTTGGTGGACAACTACTACGAGGTTCACAAGACGACCCCTTATCAGACTTGGGCTGGCAGCAAATGCACGACAGTGTAGGGGGTCATAAACCCTGGACCCGGATAGTGACTTCACCATTAAGTCGCTGTCAGGCCTTTGCCAATAAGCTAGGGGAAGACCTAAGCCTCTGCGTCGACATAAACCCGATGTTTCGTGAAATTTCCTTTGGTGAATGGGAAGGAAAGAGCGTCAAAGAACTGATGAAACACGACCCAAAGGCATTAAGAAACTACTGGGAAGACCCCGATAATCACGCTCCCCAAGGCTCCGAGCGAATGTCTGATTTCATTCAGCGTATTCATACAGCTTGGGAAGCCTTAGTGCTCGAATATCAAACTGAGCATACTTTACTTGTATGCCATGGGGGCGTTATCCGAGCTATATTAACCCACGTACTAGGTATGCCTAGTGACAGGCTTTGGAATATTGATGTACCTTATGCCAATGTAAGCCGACTCGCTTATCATCACTTTCCCGATGGCGGCCATACTGCTCAACTTAAATTTCACCAAGCACGCTTCTCTCAAGACTAAGCTCCACCTTTCTTCGTTCTGCACCTGAAGATGCACCTTTTTCGAGTATTTTTTGTACCAGTCATTTCCCTTGACGCACGTCAAGGCAGCTTACGCCTAGTGCGCATAAACTGATCCCCTAACAATGCAGGAGGAATGGATAGATGAAACCGCTTGAGGTGACCGAAGACTTGGCGCCCTTACTAAACAAATACGACGTTTACGGGCCAAGATACACATCTTATCCAACTGCACTTCAGTTCAATGATAACTTTACTGAAGCTGACTATCGTACTCATGCTCAGGCAAGTAACCAGTTGCCTGTTCCCAAGCCTCTTTCTGTTTATATCCACATTCCATTTTGTAAGTCACTTTGTTACTACTGTGGCTGCAACAAGATTGTGACGCACAAGCAGCAGCTAGCCACTGACTACCTCGATTATCTATATCGGGAAATCGAAATGCACGGCAAGTACTATGCTGACGACCGTTTACTGCAACAGATTCATTTTGGTGGTGGCACTCCCACATTTTTAAGCCCTCAGCAATTACGTGAAGTCATGGAAGTGCTGGCACAATCCTTCCACCTAGGTCTTCCTGACTCATTAGAAATTGGCATTGAAGTTGACCCACGTACAGTCACACCAGAAGAAATGACCGAATTAGTGACCATGGGCTTTAACAGAATCAGTATCGGCGTTCAGGACTTTGACCCTGAAGTGCAGAAAGCTATCAACCGTGAGCAAAGTAAAGAGCAGGTTGAAGCGGTTATCCAGTCAGCTCGCGATAACAAAGTTGATTCAGTATCTATTGATATTATTTACGGCCTGCCAAAACAGTCTCGCGCAAGTTTTTCGAATACGCTTGATGAAGTCATTCGTATTAAACCGGATCGAATCGCACTCTATAATTACGCACATATGCCTCAACGCATTCCGGCGCAAAGGCTGATTCACTCAGGCGACCTTCCAGGAACAGCAGAAAAACTTGAAATATTCACCGATAGTATCCAACGCTTAACTGAAGCGGGCTATATCTATATCGGTATGGATCACTTTGCACTACCTACTGACAGCTTGGCTAAAGCCCTTGATACAGGTGGTTTGCAGCGTAACTTCCAAGGCTATTCTACACATGCAGAATGCGATGTAATTGGTATTGGTGTCAGTGCTATCAGCCGGGTCAATGATGGCTATAGCCAGAATGTCACCGAAGTATCCAAGTACAAAACCGCCGTTGATAAAGGACACTTACCTATCAAACGCGGCGTTAATCTCAATACCGATGACCGCATCCGTGCAGATCTAATCCAACAAATTATGTGTGACGGTGTCGTTGATTACAGTGACTTCGGTGACGGTCACGATATTTTTTTCCACCGTTATTTCAACAGTGAACTCAGTAGCTTGAATGACCTCGCAAGCGATGGTTTGATCGAATTAAGTGACCAAGGATTCAAGGTGACACCCAAAGGAAGAATCTTTCTGCGGAACATCGCTATGAAATTTGATGCATATTTTAATCAAACAACTCTACAGAATACTGAGCAACCACGGTATAGTAAGACACTATAATTAAAATTTTATGGTGATTTACGTATGCCGAGCTCGAATTCTGTGGCATCTCCGTCCTTTTTAAAGTGCGGACAATGCTCTCTTGGAAAACTTTGCTTGCCAGTAGGGTTAGACTCAAATGATATGGTTTCGTTAGAAAACATTATTGAGCCTTCGTCCCCCTATAAAGAAAACGAGACCGTCTACCAGTCAGAACAACACTTTGAAAGGATCTACGCCGTTAAATCGGGCATGTTCAAAACCGTGGTTATTGATGCGAACGGTAATGAGCATATTGTCGGTTTCCACCTGCCCGGTGAACTTTTCGGCTTGGATGCGATCTACCCACAGAAGTATATTTCAACAGCTATTTCTCTTGGCACTTCCTCTGTCTGTGGTATTAACTACAACGATTTAGAAAGCCTTGCAGCGAAACTTCCCTCCCTACAGCGCCAATTATTTAGCTTAATGAGTAAGGAAGTACATACTTCACAGTCAATGACTGTGGAACATTCTGCTGACCAGAAACTAGCCGGTTTTATCCTCGCATTATCTTCTCGCTACAAGCAACGCGGTTATTCCGATACTCGAATTAACCTCATGATGCCGCGTCGCGATATTGCTAATCACTTAAATATGGCCGCCGAAACGGTTAGCCGTTTATTTAAGCGTTTTCAAAAAGAAGGCTTGCTAGAAATTAAGCGTACAGACTTACACATCATCGATATGAATGGCTTAAAAGAACTCGCAGGCTGCGCTTCGGCTTGTTAAACAAGGAGCGCGCGTGAGTAAACTTAAAGTCTTTTTGTTTGTCTTTGTCCTTTCTCTGGTTTCAGTCAATATCGCAAGCGACTACTATCGCGATGACCTTTATCGTTTAGCGATCGAGTTTGAAGCCTCAAAAGCAAACCTTCTACCTAAAAAAATCTCGATTGAAGGCAAACCTTACGCTTATCTGGAAAACTCTCGCCAAGATAAGCTCGGCACAATCATCATGCTGCACGGCTTTAGCGCCAATAAAGAAAACTGGATACGTTTTTCTGAACCGCTAGCTGACAAGTATCACCTTATCGCTCTAGATTTAATGGGCCATGGTGATAGCACTATCGACATGAGTCAGTCTTACTCCATCGTCGAGCAAAGCGCATTCGTAAAACAGTTTGCAAGTGCCTTGAATCTCAAACGCTTCCATCTAGTCGGTAATTCTATGGGAGGCGCCATTTCATCACTTTACGCAGCAACCTACCCAGAGCAGGTTCTATCGATAACCCTAATTAGCCCTGCGGGTATCCATGATATTCCCTCAAAAATGGATGAGCTTTTATCTCAAGGTATCAACCCCCTAATCGCGTCAAACACTGATGAGTTCAACGAGCTTATGGACTTTGTAATGGAAGATAAGCCTTTCATACCCGACGTTATCACCAAGGTCGAAGCAGAAAAGTCCATTCGTCGCCTGGAAATCAATCAGAAAATATTCAAAGATATTCGTAGTGACTTGGGCAAGGGGCTGGAGCAAAAGTTCACCAGTATCATTGCGCCTACTCTAATTATTTGGGGTGAACAAGACAGGGCTATTAACGTAAAAAACATCGACAAATATACAAAATTAATCTCTGGTGCCCAACAGCTGGTACTCGAAGATATTGGTCACCTTGCCATGCTTGAGGCTCCAAGTGTTTCCGCAGAGGCAATGCTTGAGTTTTTACCCAAGCCTTCTTCTTAATACTACGTATAGAGTTAAAATGAACAGCACAATCAAGGAAAAAAAGGACTACCTGTTGCATTGGATGTATGACTTTATCGAAGATGATGAAGAGCCAGCATACTTGGCGCAGCATGTAGAGGAGTGCGACCAGCTAATTACAGCATTTATCCATGATGTGACTAGCAATCACCAAAACAATGATTTTTCTTGGGTTTCTACCCAAATTGAGTCTTTGGTGAAAAAACTAAATGACCTGAACTTCAAACTCGACCATCAGCTAATTGAGACCGACCAACGAGAAGATATTTGCGCCCTGATTAAACTAGTTGTACAAAGCGCTGGCCACGAGTATTCCGAAGATATCACTGAGCGATGGAGAACGTGGTAAATACCTCAGTACCACTATTGCAAACCCAAAACCCCTCTTTGTATATATTTTGATCTACATCAATTATCTTTACTATTAATCAACCCTTCCATCCGCCATGTGATTCACATCAAAGCTTTCCCTAGTCTCTAGCTTCATGATGAGAAACTATAAGAACGACAAAAATCAGGTACATGCCGTAGAGTTTCAACTCTGTTACCTCTCTTTTCTTTCGTTTTCCGATTTTTGAATCTGAACTCACGATTAGGAGGCATATATGTCTAATGTAAACGTTGCTTTTGTCACGGGCGGAACCGGTGGAATAGGTACTGCGATCTGCCAAACACTACATGATGAAGGCTACACCGTTGTTGCTGCATCCAGCAGCCAAGAAAAAGCCGACAACTGGCAAGCGCAACTCAAAACACAAGGCTATGACATTAAAACCTGTGTACTGGAGGTTGCTGATTTTGACAGTTGTACCCGCAATATTCTTGATATTGAAGAAAGCATTGGCCCCATTGCAGTTTTGGTGAATACCGCTGGTATCACTCGCGATACCAGCTTAAAACGAATGTCACCACAAAAATGGCAAGAGGTCATTGATGTGAACCTGAGTGGAACCTTCAATACTTGTCGGAATGTCATCGAGTTCATGTTGAAACGCCAATACGGGCGAATTATTAATATCTCTTCTATCAACGGTGAAAAGGGCCAATTTGGTCAAGTGAATTACGCTGCCAGCAAAGCTGGCATTCATGGTATTACCATGTCACTAGCGCAAGAAGTAGCCAGCAAAGGCATTACTGTTAACACTATTTCCCCTGGTTATATAGCAACTGAAATGGTGATGGCGGTCGAAGAGAGTATAAGAAACCAAATTATCGCCCAAATTCCGGTCGGCAGGCTGGGTGATCCAAAAGAAATAGCGAGACTTGTTGCTTTCTTATCAGACAAACAGTCTGGTTTTATCACTGGATCAAATCTTTCCATTAACGGCGGTCAGCACATGCACCACTAGTAAATAACAAGGAGACATACATGAACGAATTTATCGATTCATTAAGCGAACAAGCGAAACGCTTTGTTGAGCCTGCAAAAGAAGTGAATAGATTGCTACTGAATAACGTAGGTGAGTTAGTTGATATTCAAGCGCAAGCCTTTGCAAACTACGCTGAAATGGGTATAGCCCAGGCAAAATCGGCATTAGAGATCAGAAATAGCGATTCACTGAACGCCTTTGTAGAGCAACAATCTGAATTTTCTGAGACTGTTCAAGCTCAGTTTAAGGGCGATGCAGAAAAGCTTACTGACTTGGCTAGCCAAACCGCTGAGGGCTTAAAACAGGTGTTTTCTAAAGAGACTGTATAAGCCATTCAACCTCAGTATAGTAAGTTCAACTATCAGGGGCGACTAACGCGCCCCTTATTTTCTTCGCTATTTCTAATTCTAAAAAACATTCATCAAACTGCTATTTGTTCACGTTTGATAAAAAGACTACTATAAGCAGCTCAAAACAAATGACCAGTGAAAAGGAAGCTAAGTGAACCAGCATATAGCCAAAATGCGACACATGCTTGAGAAGAAGTTCAAAGCAAACTTAGCGGAATGGGACCGTTTCCTAGATTTTTTCCATGTTCAAGAACTCGATGAAGGTGATCATTGGATTCGAGCAGGGGATGCCTGCGAAGAGTTTTTCTATATTTCTGACGGCATTCTCAGGCTCTACTATGTCGACCAAGAAGGCAACGAAGTAAACGAAGGCTTTTATGAAGAAGGTCAAATGCTGGGCCCCATATCAAGCTTCGTAAATGGCACACCCTGCCCCTATTATATTCAAGCACTCGAACCCGCCAGCCTTGTTGTCGCGAACTACCATCAATTTCATTCCTATGGTTATGATGATCCCGAGTTATTACGTTTCGAAATCACCTTTATGCATGAACTCTTCGTACGCAATGCTAAACGCGATGCCAAGCGGCTACTCAATAACGGTGAACAACGTTACAAGTGGTTTTGTAAAGAATACCCTCACTTCCTGGAGCGCATCCCCCAATACCATATCGCCTCGTTTCTCGGCATGACGCCCGTTAGCCTGTCCCGCCTTCGAAAAAAGTTTTCTCAATAGCCTCAGCTAGCCATCTATAAGGAACAAATACTTACCAAGTTTTGCTTGCTGCTCCCCACGCACTGGTCAATAATTAATCAAGACCTACCGCTACTGAGGAGTGTTCATATGCCTGTTAGCCAAATCGACACCCGACTTAATATATCGTCCGTACCTGAAAAAACTACTTCTAGTGACGCAAGGTCTTCACCGCAAAGTGATGGCACAGAGCAAATTGGTCAAGTAGAGGCCCTTCGCAAAGAATTCAATGCTGCCGTGTTGAATGCTAACTACGAAGTTAGCCTCAGCGTCAAGAACGAACCTATGAGCCTGCTTTATCAGACCGCTATCGATGCGATCAATAAAGAGCTAGAAGGTGACTTTGGCGAAAACTCAATCCAGTCCGGTTATGAGCAAGGCCTGGACGTCTCACCCGAAGCGACAGCGGGCCGGATTGTTAATTTCTCGACTAGCCTGTTTCCACTTTATCAACAACAACACCCTGAATTGAACGAGAGTGAGCAAGTCGAAAAGTTTGTCGATATTATTAGCGGTGGTATTGATACCGGATTTTCTGAAGCACGCGAGATACTCGATGGATTAGGAGTGTTAGAAGGTGAGATTGCCGAGAATATCGATAAGACCTATGACTTGGTTCAGGAAGGCTTGCAAGCCTTCAAGAAGCAGTTTGAGGTGCAGGAATAGCTTAATTATTCTCCCACCAGCACGCGAATGGCACAAAAAAGCCGAACTAGGAAACTCTAGCTCGGCTCTGTTTGCTGCTTGTTTATCTAAAGACTTTAGATATCCAATGCCAAACGCGTACCCTGATTAATTGCACGTTTTGCATCAAGTTCTGCAGCCACATCAGCACCACCAATCAGGTGATATGGCTTATTCAAGCCCTCAACTAATTCACGCAGTGGCTCCTGGCCCGCGCACAAGATAACGTTATCCACATCAAGTACTTTCTTCTCACCTGCGACATCAATGTGAATACCTTGATCGTCCACTTTCTCGTAAGTACAGGCAGGTATCATGTTGACGCCTTTGTTATTTAGACCCGTGCGATGAATCCAGCCTGTTGTTTTTCCTAGCTTCGCGCCAACTTTAGACTTCTTACGCTGTAATAAGTAGATTTCTCTAGCAGAAGGGCTAACTTGCGCTTCAACGCCCTCAATGCCACCACGAGCCTCTAGCGACATATCAACACCCCATTCTTTCATAAAGGCTTCGATATTTTGGCTTGTTGCTTCACCTGAGTGGGCTAAGTATTCCGATACATCAAAACCGATACCACCTGCACCGATTACCGCTACTTTCTTACCCACTTCTTTCTTATCGCGAAGTACATCGATATAACTCAGTACTTTAGGGTGATCAATACCCTCTATTTCAGGTGTACGTGGGCTAATACCGGTAGCTAGAATAACTTCATCAAAATCGCCCTGATTTAAGTCCTCTGCTGTCAAACGCTGACCAAGCTGAAGGTTTACACCCGTCTTCTCGATCATCTTGCCAAAGTAACGGATCGTTTCGTAAAACTCTTCCTTGCCGGGTACTTGCTTAGCAATATTGAACTGCCCGCCAATTTCATTTGCTGAATCAAATAAAGTTACTGTATGTCCACGCTCAGCTGCCGACGTCGCAAATGCTAAACCAGCTGGGCCCGCGCCAATAACAGCCAACTTCTTAGCCGTTTCTACTGGAGATGAAGCAAACTCTGTTTCGTGACATGCCTTCGGATTCACCAAGCAGCTAGTTAGCTTGCCGCTAAATACGTGGTCAAGACAAGCCTGGTTACAACCGATACAAGTGTTGATCTCGTCGCTCTTGCCCTCAAAAGCTTTCTGAACAAAGTCAGGATCCGCAAGGAATGGGCGTGCCATCGACACCATATCGGCATCGCCACGCTCTAGAACTTCTTCAGCCACTTCCGGCGTATTAATACGGTTAGAAGTGATCAATGGAATATTAAGCTCTTTTTTGAACTTAGCGGTTACCCAAGTAAATGCTGCGCGCGGTACTTTTGTCGCAATTGTTGGGATACGTGCTTCATGCCAACCAATACCAGTGTTGATGATGGTTGCACCTGCTTTTTCAATCGCCTTACCTAGCTGTAGTACTTCTTCATAGCTGCTTCCACCCTCAACCAAGTCGAGCATAGACAAACGGTATATAATAATAAATTTTTCACCCACGGCTTCACGTGTACGACGCACGACTTCTACAGCCAAGCGCATACGGTTTTCGTATTCGCCACCCCATTGGTCATCACGCTTATTAGTACGCTTCGCTAAGAACTGGTTAATGAAATAACCTTCTGAGCCCATGATTTCAACGCCGTCATAACCACCTTTTTGAGCATTAACCGCTAACATTACGATATCACTGATCTGCTTTTCGATACCGGCTTCATCAAGTTCTTTTGGTGGAAAAGGGTTAATCGGTGCCTGAACAGCAGAAGGCGCAACCAAATTAGGGTTAAACGCATAGCGACCCGTATGTAGAATCTGCATACAGATCTTACCACCCGCTTCATGAACGGCATCAGTAATAGTTCGATGTGCTAGTGCGTCTTCTTCTGTCTTAATTGACTTGGTATGAGGATGCGTAGCACCTTCCTGGTTTGGACCAAAACCGCCCGTAACAATCAGGCCAACTCCACCGCGAGCGCGTTCTGCAAAGAAAGCAGCCATTCGTTCATGGCCATCTTTTTCTTCTTCCAAGCCTGTATGCATTGAACCCATCAAAACACGGTTTTTTAAAGTCGTGAAACCTAAGTCCAATGGCTTTAACATATTTGGATATAATTCTGCTGACATCTCTCTCTCCGCTGACGCTTTTAATTTTTTCTTAGGTTCATTCCACCCTCATCATTCCCACATACAAGGTGAATTGCCCTGCAAAATAGGGCCACCTGGTTGGAGCGGGAATCCATTTGTCTGAATGACCTAGCTTATATTCATCCTATGCAAATCTTTTCATAACGTCCTTATCATTTGTTAATGTGCTAAATTTTTTCTATCGCAATAATCTTTAGTACAAGTACGGCACACTGATAGACGTATTGATAAGAACATTAATAGAGGAGCATAGCACCGTGTCGAAATATTGCGCGCCAATCACTGATATGAAATTCCATATAAAGGGCAATTCTGCTATCGACAATGACGATGCGGGCTTAATTCTCGACCAGGCTGCAGAGTTTTCAGAGCAAGTCTGGGGCAGCGTCAATCAACATGGAGACCAAAATGGCTGTCGTTACAAGGATGGTAAAGTACTACTAGACCCTAAGATTCGCGACGCATTTAAAGCTTTTTCTGAAGCAGGGTGGATGGAAATCTCGATGCCAGAGGAGTGGGGTGGGCAAGCGCTACCTGAAGCACTTAGCTCAAAGGTATCGGAAATGTTGACCAGTACCAACCAATCTTTATGCATGTTCACAGCGCTCACCAGCTCTGCATGTAAAGCTCTGATTTCATTCGGTAATGATGAATTAAAACAAACCTACCTTCACAACATGGTATCAGGTAATTGGACGGGCACCATGTGCTTAACTGAATCTCATTGCGGTTCCGACCTAGGTGAAATTAAAAGTAGCGCAAAGATTAATGCTGACAACAGTTACGCGATATCAGGTACCAAAATCTTTATCTCTACAGGTGATCATGACGCTAGTGACAATATTATTCATTTAGTACTCGCTCGTATTAAGGGTGCACCTGAAGGTATTAAAGGCCTATCTTTATTTTTGGTGCCAAAAATTTTTCCAGACAATAATGAATATAACTCCCTTAGTTGTATTGGTATTGAAGAAAAAATGGGGATACACAGCAACCCTACCTGCACGATGGCCTTTGAAGAAGCAAAAGGCTTCCTGGTTGGCGAAGAGAATGGCGGTATTAAAGCCATGTTCAAAATGATGAATGAGATGCGTCTGGGAACCTCCTTACAAGGCGTGGGTATGAGTGAACAGTCTTTTCAGGCCTCGTATCAATATGCTGTCGAACGTGTTCAGGGCCAGTCCCTGGATAAAAAATTGCGCGGACAAACCACTGGTTTGATAGGTCACGCTGACGTGCGCAGGATGCTCCTCACTCAAAAAGCGTTTGCTGAGGGGGGTCGAGCATTTTGCCACTATTGTGCAGAGCTGCTTGATAGGGAAAAAGCCGGAAACGATGCCGAGGCCGCAAAACTACTAGGTTTACTTACGCCTATCGCCAAGGCATTTCTCACCGAAACCGGTCAAGAGTCTGCTTCTTTAGCTGTCCAGGTTTATGGCGGCCATGGTTATATTACCGAAACTGGCGTCGAGCAAATCTACCGTGATGGACGGATTTCTACGCTTTATGAGGGAACAACGGGGATTCAGTCTCTCGACTTGCTAGGAAGAAAGGTATTGGGCGACCAAGGCCAGGCACTGATGTTATTTACAAAACAGCTTCATGTGCTCTCCAAATCGATACTTAAACAAGACAGCGATACCGAGCTAATCCAGCTTGCTGAGCAAGTAAAAACTCTCAGTAAAGAATGGCCACAAATGATTCAAAACGTCGGTATGAAAGCTCTCCAAGATCACGGCGAAGTCGGCGCTGCTGCCTATGACTTTCTGATGTATTCAGGTTATGTAACCTTGGCTTATTTCTGGCTGGAAATGGCAGCTAAAGCCGAAGCCAAGCTTCAAGATAACGATACCACGACATTCTCAGAAAGCTTTTTGAAAGGCAAGATAAAGACCGCCAAGTTCTACTTTGCGCGTATCTTACCGCGGATTCAAGCACACCAGGCGGCGCTGCAATCCGGGGCTGAGAGTTTGTCATTACATGAAGAAGATGAGTGGTACTTTTAAGAACTTCAACGGGATTATTTTTTGTAGGCAGAGGGTTCCACCACTCTCTAAGAATCTGCCTATGGGAGCTGTTTCGAGCATCGCACTCATTTAGATACAAAAAAACCCGGAGCTTTTCAGCGCCGGGTTTTTAGTCTTAAGGAAGCTAATTTAAGCTTGCTTAGGACCTGCATCAACGATCGCATCAGATACGTCAAACTTCTTGAAGTTTTCAACAAACTGAGAGATCAAATCAGCTGCTTTTGCATCGTACGCTGCTGGATCTTCCCAAGTATTACGTGGGTTAAGCAACTTAGCATCAACACCTTCCAATGAAGTTGGAACGTCTAGATTCAAGGCTTCCAAGTGCTCTGTTTCAGCATCAGCCAAAGCGCCGCTCTGGATTGCGCTGATGATTGCACGAGTCACCGGAATGCTGAAACGTTGGCCTGTGCCGTAAGCACCGCCTGTCCAGCCCGTGTTAACCAAGTAAACCTTAGAACCGAACTCTTCCATACGCTTCATTAACAATTCAGCGTAAACGCCTGCTGGGCGTGGGAAGAAAGGTGCACCGAAACAGGTAGAGAACGTAGACTTCAACTTAGAGTCTGAACCCATCTCTGTAGAACCAACCAATGCCGTGTAACCACTTAAGAAGTGGTAAGCCGCACCTTCTTTAGACAACAATGATACTGGAGGTAGTACACCCGTCATATCACAAGTCAAAAATACGATAGCGTTTGGCTCGCCTGCTAAGTTTTCAGCAACACGTTTTTCAACGTGCTCTAGCGGGTAGGCACAACGACCGTTTTCAGTAATGCTTGTATCTGTGTAATCTGGTAGACGCTTATCATCAGAAAGCGCTACGTTTTCTACGATTGCACCGAACTTGATCGCATCCCAAATGATTGGCTCATTCTTTTGAGATAGATCAATAGTCTTCGCATAGCAGCCGCCTTCAATATTGAAGACAACGCCTTTGCCCCAACCGTGCTCGTCATCACCAATAAGGTAACGCGCAGGGTCAGCAGACAAGGTAGTTTTACCTGTACCTGACAAACCGAAGAACAATGTTGTTTCGCCGTCATCACCAACGTTTGCAGAACAATGCATTGGTAATACGTCTTTCTCTGGCAACAAGAAGTTCTGAACAGAGAACATTGCTTTCTTCATTTCACCCGCATAACGCATACCTGCAAGCAAAACGCGACGCTTGGCGAAGTTGATGATTACTGTACCGTCACTATTAGTACCGTCACGCTCAGGTACACACTCAAAGCTTGCAACGTTTAGGATTTCCCATTCTTGCTTATCGGCCTGGTTATATTGCTCAGGGCGGATAAACAGATTGCGACCAAACAGGTTCTGCCAAGCAGTTTCTGTTGCAACCTTAACAGGTAGATAGTGATCAGCATCTGCACCCACGTGAAGGTGAGAAAGATAGCTATCTCGCTCAGCCAAATACGCCTCGACTCGTTCCCACAAAGCATCGAACTTTTCAGGGTCGAATGGTCGGTTAATTGGACCCCAGCCGATTGCATCCGAAGTACTCGGCTCATCAACAATATAGCGGTCCATAGGAGAGCGTCCTGTTCTTTTGCCGGTGGTAACGACTAAAGAACCATTAGCAGCCAAGCTGCCTTCTTTGCGCTCAAGTGCGTGCTCTACCAATACGGCTGAGCTTAGATCAACATAAGTGTTACTCACTTCGACCTCACTTGGGTTAAGTTTGACTACGTTTTAGCTTTTTCTAAAACAGAGCCTGGAAAAATTTGGGGCGCCATTATGCCAAATTGTTGTACAAAAAACGACTAAATTTAGAAGCAAGTCATTTTTGTTCACTTTAAAACATGCAAAGGCGATAGATTTTCAGATTAGAACTTGCATAAGGCTTATATGTAATAT
>NZ_LWFZ01000651.1:0-19901 GCF_001635225.1 Oleiphilus sp. HI0086 | reverse complement strand
TCAAGAATTTAAAGCATTTAACTTGATGGCTATCAAGTCAACTAAGCGATAAAATGCCATTTAAATATTGAGCTTTGGAGTAAAAGAGCGCTAATGAAGAGTTTCTCCCGCTTGCTACTAGTCGGACTGTTTGCTTTCTTAACGGCTTGTGCAACCACAGATTATCAAACGCATTATGGTTGGTTTATGGCGGAAAACTCTGCTGGCGAACTTAGACAATTTAGAGTTTATTGGCAGTCTGTTCGTTATGAAGGTTGGACAAGTGACGAGCTTCGCCCAATGCCGGTAGTGATTGAGGCGCAATGTAGCGAGCGGAAAGTTCACTTGTTTGACAGCTCGTTTGGCCCCGGCCGCCGCTGTAGTGATCGCCAAGGTGAAGGAATTGTTTTCTGTGGTCGTTCAGAAGTTGATGTGAATCGACGTGGCTTAGAGATAGAGAATAACTCCCTATGTGCAACGATTACCGATAGACAGGGCTCAAGTAGTATTCTGGATTTGGAGGGAGAAGTCCTCATTCACATGTCTTGCCGCCCAAAACGAACACAAAAAATACGAGGCGGTAAGAAAATAAATATAGATTACCTGCTTAGTTCTCAGCAGCCTTATATCGTCTCTACCAAGAAGGTAAAGGGCGGCGATATTGAGCAATTAGTTCCCGAATTATTCAACCACTCTTCTGTCTGTGACCCGGATGCCTAATATTTGATGGAAGGACGACTTTACTTGGTTACAAATCTAACTGCTAATTGATTAGATCTTGATCTATATTTAGAGTGTAAAAGCTATTTTTGAATAGATGCTAGTGTGACCGGTTTGGCATTGATAAGAAACAACCGGGTATTGTTACCTGAGCTTACATAAGCCAACGCTGCGTAGTGGTGTTGCCTGAAGATATTGTCAAAAATGTAAGGAAGATAACTAAAAGAC
Organism: Oleiphilus sp. HI0086; assembly: GCF_001635225.1. Lineage (NCBI taxonomy): Bacteria > Pseudomonadati > Pseudomonadota > Gammaproteobacteria > Oceanospirillales > Oleiphilaceae > Oleiphilus > Oleiphilus sp. HI0086. Next base: position 18,974 of record NZ_LWFZ01000651.1, on the reverse strand, counting down.
CAGCTTAGTAGGTATTGTCATGTCGACAAATCGTTTAAAACTCGAAGTAAATGCGCTGAAGGAAGGCATGTTCGTCGCGGACTTGGATTGTCCGTGGCATGAAACGCCTTTTCCTCTACAGGGCTTTTATATTCGTATGGATGACGATGTAAAGGCTTTGAGCGAATACTGTAAATTTGTTTATGTTGACGTGAAGCGAGAAAAGGTCAAAACGGTTCATGCGAATCACGCTGTGCCTAGTTCTGAAAAAGGTAAAAAGGGTATCTCTGGAAGTTCCGAGAATAACCCCGAAATAGAACTCCCTCCCATTGTTGTCAAAGCTCCTCATCACTATGAAGCAAGCGTCTCCATTAACAAAGAAGTTGCCCGCGTAGAAAAGCTTCATCGTCATGTATACGATGCGATTGACCAGGTGTTTCTCACTGTCGAGCAAGGTGGTGATGTAAGCATTAAAGAAACCGAGTCAGTTGCTAAAGGTATGGTCGAAAGCGTTATTCGTAATCCCGATGCCCTGGTTTGGCTGTCTAAAATGAATGAAATAGATGCTTATAGTTATCAGCATTCGGTGAAATCCTCTATATGGGCTTTAGTTTTGGGGCGTCATATGGGCTTGAAGAAGGAGATGCTGGAAACCTTAGCTTTGGGTGTTTTATTGTCGCATATTGGTAAGGCTAGAGTTGCGCAAAAAGTACTTGATGCCTATCCGGACCTTGAGAGTAGCCAACTATCAGCCTATCAGCAATATGTTGAAAAGAGTGTCGAGTTACTAACTGAGATAGAAGGTTTACCTTCTGGCGTTGCATCAATTGTTGAATTTCACCAAGAAAGACACAATGGTACCGGTTACCCGAAAGGTGTGACGGGTGAGCGCATTCCTTTGTTAGCTAAGATTGCCGGTTTGGTTGATTATTATCAGGAGTTGATTACACCGCGTGATGACGAACTGGGTATGTCTCCTTATGATGCTGTTGCCCGTTTATACGAGCTGCGTAATATCGCTTTTCAGAAAGATCTTGTTGAGCGCTTCATTGAAGCGGTAGGCGTATACCCTACAGGTACCTTGGTTGAGCTAAGTTCTGAGGAAGTGGGTATTGTAACCGGGCATAATGAAGATCGCCGCTTACAACCGAAAGTAATGGTTGTACTCGATGCTCAGAAGCGAGCAATGAAGTGCGGTAAAGTGGTAGACCTAAAAGAGGTAAACCGCGATAGAAATGTTTTAAGCATTAAAGACAGTTTACCTAAGGGAGCTTACGACATAGATGAGCAGCGGTACCTGTTATCCGGTGCAACCTCTAAATGGAGTTGGCGACACTTGGCATCCTCATTCGCGTCTGGCTAATTTGTTATTCTCTTCTGGGCGAGCAAGCCTAATAAAACTTGATAAAAGGCAGTTTGATGATTCACACTGCCTTTTTTATTGGCTGAAAGAAGATAAGCGATGGCGAGAGTGTATTGTCAACGGTGCAATAGGCCTGAAAAAGTTTGCTTGTGTGCATCGATAAGCAAACAGAGCAACACAAGAACTCTGATTATTTTTCAGCACGATGACGAACAAAAGAAGCCGCTTTCGACTGTGCCATTAATCCAGCAGGGGTTATCTGGCGTAGAGGTGCTGAACGGCCTAAGATTTGACCGAGAAAAATGCTTCTCTTTGCTAGCAAAGCATGGCGCTTGCAGCCCTTTGCTGTTGTATCCTGAGTCGCTATCTGATGACGAAGAACATCTTGTATTAGATCTGAGCGATCTAGCTTCACCGCTTTTAAAGTCGCTACAACAATATGATTCGCTAGTTATCCTCGATGGCACCTGGAGGAATACCCGGGAGCTGGTTTTGGTGAATACTTGGCTGCAAAGTTTGCCGACACTCGCCCTGTTAAATGCCGGGAAAAGTCGCTATCGTATCCGCAAATCGACACATGAGTTTTCATTATCAACAATTGAAGCGGTCGCAAAAGTGCTGCCCCTATTGGATGAAAATATTGATAGCGAAACTTTGTTGAAGCCTTTTGAGAAAATGATTGATCAGCAGATTCAATATATGGGAGAAGAGGTCTTCCTGCGAAATTACCGATAGGATGCAGAACCCTTTCTTCGAGATAAGCGGATATTCATTCCTTGGTGACTTGAAATTCCTTTGCCTAACCCCAAGATAGAGCACTCCACTTTACCTCTCTACTTACAAGCAGGCACTAAACAAATCATGCAAAACGCTCTAGAGATTCGCGGCTTAAACAAAACTTATGGTAATGGTCATGTCGCTTTGCAGAATGTCAGTGTCAGTGTCGAGCAGGGTGACTTCTTCGCTTTATTGGGGCCTAACGGTGCGGGGAAATCAACGACACTTGGTATTGTTTCTTCCTTGGTTAATAAAAGTTCTGGAGAGGTCAAAATATTTGGCCACGACATCGATAAACAGTTGGTTAAGGCAAAGACCTGTTTAGGTGTGGTGCCTCAGGAGTTTAACTTCAACCAGTTCGAGAAGGTCCGTGATATCGTTATTACTCAGGCTGGTTATTATGGTATTCCCGTTTCAGAAGCTGAGGAAAGTTGTGATCATTATCTGAAGAAACTGGGCTTGTGGGATAAACGGAATGAACCATCCCGTATGCTCTCCGGGGGTATGAAGAGAAGGTTAATGATCGCCAGAGCTTTAGTGCATAAGCCTAAATTGCTCATTCTTGATGAGCCCACAGCGGGTGTAGATATCGAATTGCGACGCTCAATGTGGGAGTTTCTAAAGGAAATCAATGAGCAGGGTACGACAATTATCTTAACGACGCACTACCTGGAAGAGGCGGAAGCGCTATGCCGCAACATTGCGATTATTGATCAAGGGAAAATTCTGACAAATACCAGTAAGCAATCTTTATTACAGCAATTGCATCTGGAAACCTTTGTGCTAGAACTTGATAAACCCATGAGCACTGTTCCTTTGCTAGAGGGCTTTGAGGCAAGACTTAACGAAGAGGGCCTGCTAGAAGTTGATGTGCGCAGTGAGCAAAATATAAATGATCTTTTTTCCAAGTTGGACAGTTTGAGTATTCAGGTCAGGAGTATGCGTAACAAGGCAAACCGCTTAGAAGAGTTGTTTTTGGACTTGGTTGAGAACGCCAAAACGCAGGAGGAAGTGTAAGATGAATGCGCATCAGGTATGGGTCGCTTTCTTGACTATTGTGACCAAAGAGATTCGTCGCTTTACTCGTATATGGGTACAAACATTGTTGCCACCGGCGATAATGATGGCTTTGTACTTCGTCATCTTTGGCAACTTGATTGGCCCGAGAATTGGTGACATGGACGGTTTTGACTACATGGACTTTATTGTTCCCGGCTTAATCATGATGTCAGTGATTACTAACTCCTATGCTAACGTAGTGTCCTCTTTTTTTAGCATGAAGTTTCAACATAGCATTGAAGAAATTCTGGTCTCACCTGTACCTAACTGGGTAGTCTTGTCCGGTTATGTGATGGGCGGTGTTGGTCGCGGTATATCTGTTGGTCTGATCGTGACACTACTGTCGCTGGGTTTTACCGATTTACGTGTTGAAAATATCGCCGTAACGGCCAGCATTGTTATTCTGACGGCTATCCTGTTCTCGATAGGCGGTTTTATCAATGCGATTTATGCGACAAAATTCGATGACATATCGATAGTGCCAACGTTTATATTGACGCCACTTACTTACTTGGGGGGTGTTTTTTATAGTATCAGTTTGTTGCCTGAGTTCTGGCAGGGGGTCTCCCAAATTAACCCTATACTGTATATGGTTAACGCTTTTCGCTATGGTATTCTTGGTGTAAGTGATGTCGATATTGGTATTTCATATTTGATGATTTGCGGATTTATCGTAATAGGCTTTTCTTATGCGCTTTACTTATTGAATCGCGGAAAAGGCATAAGAGCGTAATATGATTTTGCCTCTAAGCTAATATATAAGAATCAGTACATAGCGTAGTTTTTTCACTTTCAGAACTTAGGAGTAAAAAGTGACGGATGCTCATCAAAGCCAATTAGGTAAAGGGACTGAATACGATCAAAGCTATTCACCCGAGATACTTTTTCCCTTAGACCGAAAACAAAATCGTGAAAGTCTGAACCTGAGTGCTGATATTCCTTTTCATGGTGAAGACCGCTGGACCTGTTACGAGCTGTCCTGGCTTAACTCAAAAGGTAAGCCTCAGGCAGCGATCGCGTACTTTAGCATTCCATGTGATTCGCCATACATGATTGAATCGAAGTCTTTTAAGCTTTATTTGAACTCTTTCAACCACCTTTCTTTCAAAGATGCTTCGGCTGTAGAGCGATTGTTAAGTAAAGACTTAAGTGCTGCGGCCGGTGGAATCGTTTCTGTAGAGGTTCTTGCATTAAAAGATACAAGACATCATGTGGCAGAGAATTTATGCCAGGGAAGTTCAGCAGAAGAGTCTTTATATGCTAGCGCAGAGTGTATTGATGAAATAGATGCGGAAGACTTTGAATATCAGCCGAACCCTGAGCTACTCAAAACGGTGCCAGGTGGGGTTGAGGTGAACGAGACGCTCTACTCTGACTTGCTTCGCTCGAATTGTCCTGTGACGGGGCAACCAGACTGGGGGACTGTATTTATTCATTACGCGGGGCAGCAGATAGATCGCGAGAGCTTACTAAAATATATTGTATCTTTTAGGCAGTGTCAGGACTTTCATGAGCATTGTGTCGAGCGAATCTTTATTGATTTACTGCAATATTGCCATTGTGATTCTTTAAGTGTTTATGCGCGCTACACTCGCCGAGGTGGCTTGGATATCAACCCCTACCGCGCAACAGCAGATCTTAAGGCGAGAACGGAGAGCCTGAGAACTCCAAGGCAGTAACGAGCGTTATTGTGTTAGCTGTCTTTTAGTTTCTCAGTTGCTTTTTCAAGGGCATGGACGATAGCGTCTTTATTAGTGTCGTCTATTTTTCCGGTATCCAGATACATCGCAAACCCTTCAGCTTCATGCTCTATGAAGCTCTGACCGGCACCGATATCGCGTCTAAGGTCAACGATTTGATAAATCGGAACGGGTCTAGCGAAGCCTTTAACGGTAATCTCTCCCTTATCACGACACATAACCTTATCTTTTATCAGAGAGAAAGTTTCGTAAGAAACCAGGATTTCGCCTGGCTCTGATAGTGCTTCCAAGCGAGAAGCCAAGTTAACTTCCTTGCCGATAATGGTGTAGTCCATGCGGTTTTCAGCGCCAAAATTTCCTACAGTGCTGAAGCCCGTACTGATCCCAATCCGAATTTGCAGTGGCGTCTTGATTCCTTGGCTCTTCCACTTTTGACGCAGTATCTTCATGTGCTTACGCATCTCAATTGCCATGGAAACACAAGCCATCGTATCTTCTTTAGCGCCACGACTGGTTGGGTCACCAAAGAAAATCATAATACTGTCGCCAATAAACTTATCGATTGTGCCGCCGTATTTTAAGGCGATTTGCGACATTTCGTTGAAGTAGTTGTTCAGCAGCTCGGTCAAACCTTCGGGTTCCATTTCTTCCGACAGCTCTGTAAAACCTTTGATGTCAGAGAAGAAGATAGATAGACGCTTGCGCTGTGTTTCCAGGCGCACGTCACGTTCGCCGGTAAAAATTGACTGCCAGACTTGTGGAGATAGGTATTTAGCAAGCTTGTGAGAAAGCGATATAGACTGCTCTCTTTGTGTCTGAATCTGGTGCTTGGCCTTATGTAAGGCTTCGGCTTGTTGGTGGGTATAGTAAGCAGTAACCGAGACATAGACTGTAGCGCTAATACCGGCCACTAGATCGACAATCATTGGTGCGTGAGGCGCGAAGTCAAGGCCGAATATCATGGAGGAAATAATGGTGGAGGTAAGTAAGATTAGGTTGCCTTTGAGCCAGGTCGACATACCTCCAACGACGATGAAGCTAAAACTCGCCATGAGAATATTGAATATGGTTGCCGTCGGGCTGAAGTCAATTAGTACAATAATGACACCGACCAAAGCGCCATCTATTAGTAGTGTGTTCTCACGTGCTGCAGCGCTTTGCTCTAGCTTTAAATGTCTAATAACAAAGTAAAGAAGGTGTGGCCATAACATGGCCGCAGGAATAAACCAGATCAAGTAGTCGTGGAAATGTCCTTCAAGAACACCGACCGCCATCGTGATACTAGACGTCAAATAAGCCAAAACCCTGCCGTTGTATGCGGGCATGACTGACGGTGGCGTATCTATTTTGTCGGTGGAGTGTTGTGTCGCCTTATTCTGTGTTGACGATTTTTTATTAGATATTTTCAATGGGATCATTTTTTCATACATCTCTGATAAGCAGCAAAGGTTATCAGTTCCCTTATATATAGACAAATTTTGCTTACACTGTTTTAATTTCGTTCTTGGGAAATAGCGCTTGCACTAAGGTTTCGTGATCTAAATGTGGTTATATCATTATGTTCACCTGAAAAGAATAGTGCAGGTTAGGTAGCTTATATTAAAGCAGGAGATACGCGGGTATGAATGAGCATAAAACAATTGATGAGGCGGGCTCTCATGCGGTGTTGGAAATATTGAAGTCCAGGGTTTCTCATCCTCGCTTGAGTGCTCCTGCCCCAAGCCCTGATCAAATGGAAACTGTTTTTCAAGCAGCGCTTAGGACGCCTGACCATAAATGCTTAAAGCCATGGCGATTTCTTGTGATCGAAGGGGACTCGTTACATCGTCTGGGTGATTTGTTTTGTCAGGCTGCTGAAGCGAATGAGGGAAAGCTTAGTGAAGCGCAAGAAAATAAATACCGCTCAATGCCGCTTCGGGCACCCAAGATCATCGTTGCTGTGTCCAAAAACATCGAACACCCTAAAGTACCTTTCGAAGAGCAGGTTGTGTCCTGCGGCGTTGCGGTGGGTTATATGTTGTTAGCGCTTCAGGCGCAGGGCTTTGGTGGTATTTGGCGTACCGGAGAAATGGCATTGAATGGCGACGTGAAGCAAGGCCTGGGTTTATCGCTCGAGGAGTCTATCGTGGGCTTCTTATATATTGGTACACCGCTTGCCGAAGCCAAAAAGTTAGCGCCTGTTGCTAGTAAGGATTACTTTGTCCCATGGTAGTGCTAGGCGATTTTCCTCTGACTATAAATTGGGTCAACCCAGGTGATATCTTCGCTTGTTCCCTCAAAAAACGGCAAATCTAAAAGGATAGGAATTGCCGATCTAAAAAACTCCATAAAACCATAAGTATTTGATTTTTAAGTATTAAAAAAATATTTATTGGTTGGCATCGCAATTGCTTTATCTAATCGTAGAAACTTTATGATGAAGCAAGTGGGAGTATCGATGTCGATTTCATTCAGCAATGCATTAGGAATTCACGAACAAGCGCTGGAGTTACGTGTTAACCGTGCTGAGGTGTTGGCTAATAACTTGGCTAATGCAGATACACCCGGATTTAAGGCAAGAGATATAGACTTCAAAGCGGTCCTGGGTAATGAAATGGCTAGCCAGGGAGGCGCAAAGTCTCTCGAGATGGCGACCACGAACGGACAGCACTTGCCTCATGCTAACTCGAGCGGAAGCAATGAGTTGCTTTATCGAACGCCCAGCCAGCCATCTGTTGACGGTAATACCGTTGATACCCAAGAAGAAATGGCAGAGTTTATGAAGAATACCTTGCAATACCAATCCAGCTTCCAGTTTTTGAATGGCAAGTTCAAGTCACTAACCAATGCGATTCGGGGTGAATAAATATGTCTCTTAGTCAGATTTTTGATATTGCCGGATCCGGCATGGCTGCTCAATCTATTCGCTTGAATACCACTGCTAGTAATATTGCTAATGCAGACAGTGCGGCAAGTAGTATTGATGAAGTATATCGCGCCCGAAAGCCCATCTTTTCGGCTGTCCAAGAAGATGCCATGCGCCAGGCAGTTGGTGGGGATTTCTTACAGCAGACGCCTGAGTCGGTAGGTGTTGAAGTAAAAGGGATTGTTGAAAGTGATGCACCTTTGGATATGCGTTACCAGCCTGACCACCCGTTGGCTGATGAGCAGGGATATGTGATGTACCCGAATGTAAATGTCGTTGAAGAGATGGCTGACATGCTTTCTGCTTCTCGAAGCTTTCAAACCAATATTGATGTAATGGATGCGGCAAAAACAATGATGCAGCGTTTGTTAACGCTAGGTCAGTAAGGGGCTAAATCTTATGACAGATATAAATACAACGGTGTCTTCTGCTGATGCTTTATCAGACTACCGCTATGAACCGACGACCAAAACACAAGGTTCGTCTGATCTAGGTCAGAATGAGTTTATGGAGTTGATGATTGCCCAGATGGAGAATCAAAGCCCGCTGGACCCTCAAGATAATGGTGAGTTCATTTCTCAGTTAGCAGAGTTTAGCTCTCTTGAAGAAATGCAGAAACTAAGTTCGCAAGTAGAAAGTTTTGCAACCCAGTATCAGTCTAGTCAGGCTTTGCAGGCTTCTGCAATGGTTGGGCGAACGGTTTTGGTGCCAGGTACTGAAGCTCCCATGGCGGCAGACGGAACAATTAGTGGATTGGTTGATCTTGAAGCCAGTACAGGTTCATTAAAGGTAAGTATCTTTAACGGTTCTGGTGAGTTGGTTAATCAGGTGGATATGGGGCAACAACTTGCCGGTTCTGTACCATTCTCGTGGGATGGAACAAATAGCAAGGGGGAGCAGATGCCCTATGACAATTACACGATCGCTGCTGAATCGAATCAAGGAGGAGATGTAAGTCAAATTACGACCTTGCTTTCCGCCAATGTGAGTAGCGTATCGATCGGGACTGGTGGTGCCATTTCGCTTAACTTAGCCGGTATGGGCGCTATTCCTTTAGAAGATGTTAGAGAGATTAACTAGGCATGAGTATGTGTCTGGCGTGCGAAATAATTGTAATCATTACGACAAAAAGAATCAGAAGAGAGGTGTAGTATGCCGTTTAACGTTGCATTAGGTGGGTTGAGAGCATCCTCCACGGACTTGGAAGTTACGGGTAATAACATTGCGAACGCGAGTACTGTTGGTTTTAAGCGTTCGCGTGCCGAGTTTGGTGATGTTTATTCCAATAGTTTTTTCGGCAGGGGGGCTACCTCAACGGGAGACGGTGTCGCAGTACAAAATATTCGACAGATGTTTGGTCAGGGTAACGTAAGCTTTACTGACAATAACCTGGACTTAGCAATTACCGGAAATGGCTTTTTCGTGCTTAGTGATCAGGGTGAGGCCAAATATTCGCGTGCTGGTCAGCTAGGTGTGGATAAAGATGGTTTCATGGTCAATAACACGGGTATGCGTGTCCAGGGCTTTCAGGCTGATGAAGGTGGGACGGTATCGGGAGTTCTGGGTGATCTGGTTGTTGATGCGAATGATCTGCCTCCATCAAGATCAACTAATGTCGAAGCAGCTTTGAATCTGGATTCTTCAGAAGAAGCTTTGACTCAGAGTGGCACAACGATTAACTCGAACGGTGCAACGGATGTTGGTGTAGCACAAGCAGGAATTGTGAATGGCTATGCGAGTCAGGATATCGAAGTGACCTTTCCGGATGGCACGTCGCAGACCATTACAACGACTGCGGAATCAACTGCCGGGGCAATTGCATCTCAGTTTTCGCTTTTAGAAGGTGTGGATGCGACTGCTAGTACCAGCTCTACAATAACCTTAGCTGGATATGATAATGCCTCAGGAAATATGAGTATTAGCTTAAACGGAATTAGTTTCCAGCCAGCCGGTGCAACAGATGCATTGCAATTGGCCGACTTGGGAACTCGTATTAACTCGTCTGCGTTGGTGGGGGTTACCGCCGTCATAGATAGTGCTACTGGTGATTTGCAGATTATTCAGGATCAAGGAGCTAACTTGGTATTCGGTTTTGCGGGTGTCTCGGGCGATAGTTTTGAGGTTCTTGGGAGTGATGCCGCGGCGACGCCGGTAGTGCTTGACCCTGATGCTGTTCCTGCCGTTTTGAATGCGACTGTAGGTGGTGGAGTTAGCATTGTACTTGACGAGGGGGTCGTTGCGACCAACTTAAGTGCCACAACGCCCGTCATTACCAACTTTACCGGTGCGCCTTTTGTTAATAACCAATTTTCACCAACGGATCCTGGTACCTATAACCACGCGACGTCAACGACTATTTTTGACAGTCTTGGTAACTCTCATGTTTTGACCATGTATTTCGTTAAGCAGCAGTCTTCGTTGTCGGGAGAAAATACCTGGCAAATGCATGTGCAGGTGGATAACCAGGATGTTGGAGATCCATTAATTGGAACAGATGCATCGCGAGCGACTTATAATTTGGTATTCCGCGATGACGGTACTTTAAATGAAACATTGTCAGATGATGTTTTGATTTCTAATTGGGACCCTTTAGATAGTCAAGGCAATCAAAATGGGGCGGCACGACCTTTGAATGTTGTGGATGGCGGGGTTTTGCCGATTCCTCAGCCGCCAACTAGCTCAAACTTTGAGGTAGATGTATCATCGTTTACTCAGTTTGGTAGCCCGTTTGCTGTAAATGACTTAAGTCAGAATGGTTATACCACAGGTCGATTAGTCGGTCTGGATGTCGATGAGTCGGGTGTCATTCTGTCTCGTTTCTCCAACGGTGAGTCTTTGGTTCTAGGGCAGGCAGCTTTGGCTAACTTCAATGACGTAGAAGGCTTATCACCTGATGGCGATAGTGTTTGGGTGCAGACTTTTGCTTCGGGTGACCCGATTGTCGGGGCGCCTGGTACGGCGTCTTTGGGTCTATTAACGGCCTCTGCAGTTGAGCAATCGAATGTTGATTTATCTGCTGAGCTGGTAAATCTGATTGTTGCGCAGCGTAACTATCAGGCCAACTCCAAGACCATTGAGACGGCCGATACAATCCAGCAAACTATCTTGAATATCTAGTACTGAATTTCGCTCATAGCCTTCCTTGTTTGGGTTGGCTAGATAATTGCAGAGCTTAGGCTAAGGCGTTTGCAGTGTCCGTTTCTTTGACGCTGCGTATTGTTTGATCCTAATGGTGAAGTAAATGGATAAAGCGTTATATATTGCAATGAGTGGTGCCAAGCAGAATATGCTGGCGCAGCGCGCTCATGCCAATAATTTGGCAAATATTAATACGACGGCGTTTAAAGAAGATTTCGCTCAGGCGCGTGCTATGCCGGTGTTTGGCGAGCATCATCCATCGAGAGCCTATGCCTTGACCGAAAGGCCGGGAACAAATTTTGAGGCGGGTCCCCTGAATCAAACCGGCAACCCTTTGGATGTTGCGGTAAAGGGTGATGGATGGATTGCGGTTCAGGCCGCAGATGGTTCGGAAGCCTATACCCGGGCAGGCGACCTGCAGGTAGATGTCAATGGGCAGCTAAGGGCTGGCATTGGTTTGCCTGTTTTGGGTAATGGTGGTCCAATTGTTTTGCCGCCTTCGGCAACTGTTGAGATTGGTGCTGACGGTACGGTTTCGGTTCTTCCTTTGGGTGGTGGAGCTGTTGGCTTAGCGGCGGTTGATCGAATTAAGCTAGTTAATCCCGACCCTGATATGATCGAAAAGAAAGAAGATGGTCTATTGCATATGAAGGGTGATGAGCCACCGGCAGTTGCTGACCCGAACATCAAACTGGAAACGGGGTTTCTGGAAGGTTCTAATGTAAATGCGGTATCGTCTTTAACAGATATCCTATCTCTATCGCGACAGTATGAGCTTCAAGTTAAATTAATGAGCCAGGCTGATCAAATTTCTCAACAAACGGCACGTTTGTTGCAGTTCTCCTAGTAAGACCTGAAAAACGTCATAAAAGCGGCACGTAGTTGCAGATTTATAGAGTGCTGATTTTTTGACTGCTTCGTTAGCGGTATTTGCTTACTAGCTTTAAATAAGGGGTATCACAGATAGCCCTTAAACGCTTCAGGTCTGATTGATTCGCAGTAGAATTTCAATTTGGGAGAAGCATCATGCATCCAGCTCTTTATGTCAGTAAAACCGGTCTAAGTGCACAAGATATGTCCTTGACCACGATTTCCAACAACTTGGCGAATGCTAGTACGGTTGGCTTTAAGCGTGATGAAGCGGTTTTTCAGGACCTGTTGTATCAGGTGAAAAGAGAGCCAGGTGGCTTGAACTCACAAAACTCTCAATTACCATCTGGTCTCCAGCTCGGTACGGGTGTCAGGATCGAAGGGACGACTAAGCAATTTACCCAAGGCTCCTTAGAAGTGACTGACCAGGCTCTCGATTTAGCCGTTAATGGTAGAGGCTTTTTCCAAGTTATATTGCCAGATGGCTCGACCAGTTATACCCGAGATGGGCAGTTCCAGGTTAACTCAGATGGCCAAGTCGTCACTGCTGGTGGCAACCTATTAGAACCCGCCATCACTATTCCACAGAATGCTTCTTCAGTGACGATCGGCGAAGATGGCATTGTATCGGTCAGTATTTCTGGTGAAACCACTGCACAGCAAGTTGGCCAGATTAATACGGTCGACTTTATTAATCCCCAAGGTTTGAAAGCGCTAGGGAATAACCTGTTTGCTGAAACTGAAGCCAGTGGTAACCCTCAAGGGGGCACGCCGGGCTTGGCAGGTTTTGGTGAGGTTAAGCAAGGCATGCTAGAGCAATCGAACGTAGATACGGTGCAAGAGCTGGTCAGCATGATTACTGTCCAGCGCGCCTATGAAATGAACTCAAAAGTTGTGTCTACGGCTGACCAGATGCTCCAGTACATTGGGCAGAACCTGTAATACGCGCTTAGTTGTTTGAGGGGAAGGTGATTATATGAGGCAGATTAATCAAGTATTCAAAGCAGTGCTAGGCCTGAGCTTGGTCGTGTTGACTAGTGCATGCAGCATCATGACTCGTGAGCACCCTTTGCCCAATGACCCGGCTTACGCTCCTGTACCTTCGAGTGCGCTGAAATCAGGTGAAATGGTGACGGGGTCGATCTATCAGGTTAACCGAAACTTTAGTATGTATGGTGATCAGGTTGCCTTAAACGTTGGTGATATTCTGACGGTTACCTTGCAAGAAAACACCAGTTCATCCAAGTCAGCAGATACCAGCTATGACAAAGATGATGAAGTGACTTTTAATGAGGCAACCATTCTAGGCAATGTTATTCAAAAACATGGTTTGAGCCTTTTGACTAATCCTAGCTTAGAGCGAGCGTTTGATGGTAAGGCATCTAGTGATCAGAGCAATAGCTTGAGCGGTAGTATTTCAGTCACAGTTTCAGAAGTTTTGCCAAATGGCATTCTTCGAATTCAGGGAGAGAAGTGGCTGCGCTTGAACCAGGGAGATGAATATATTCGTTTAACCGGTTTGGTGAGGCCGCAAGATATTGGCACAGATAATACGATCCCGTCTTCTAAGGTTGCTGATGCTCGTATTGCCTATGGTGGAACAGGAGATTTTGATGATGTTAATCGTCAAGGCTGGTTGTCCCGATTCTTCAACAGTGAATGGTGGTTCATGTGATGTCTTATAGTGTAAAGGCTTCTTACAAAGCTACTGCAGCGGGTATCGCTTCTTTAGTTAGCTCGTTCTGCCGCTCCAGTTTATTGTTGCTGGGTTTTGCTTTGGTTAGTTTTGACGTTAGCGCGGATCGTTTAAAAGATATTGCCAATGTACAGGGGGTTCGTTCGAATCAGCTGGTTGGTTATGGTTTGGTTGTCGGTTTAAGTGGTACAGGAGATAACACGCCTTTTACTAGCCAGACCTTCCGCAACATGATGAATAAATTTGGTATCACCATTCCTGAAGGTGTGGATCCGAAGTCAAAGAATGTAGCAGCGGTTTCAATTCATGCAGAGCTTCCGCCTTTCGCTAAACCTGGGCACAAGATTGATATCACAGCCTCATCGTTAGGAGACTCCAAGAGCCTTAGAGGTGGTAGCTTATTGATGACTCCGTTAAAGGGCGCAGATGGGCGCGTTTATGCGCTTGCTCAAGGCAGCCTTGTCGTCGGTGGTTTTGGTGCTGAAGGTGCCGATGGCTCCTCTATTCAGGTTAACGTTCCGAGTGTGGGACGGATTCCTAATGGCGCGACGGTTGAACGAGCCATCGCATCTCCTTTTCATCGTGGCGACACATTAACCTTTGATTTACATCGCCCGGACTTCACAACGGCGATGAATTTAACCAAGAAGATTAATGACTTGCTAGGGCCTAATACAGCTTACGCCAGCGATGCAGCTTCGATTACCGTCAAAGCCCCTCGCGATGCATCTCAGCGAGTTAGCTTTTTGTCGATGCTCGAAAATATGAATGTTGAAACAGGGGAAGAAGCGGCGAGAGTGATTATTAACTCTCGTACCGGCACCATCGTTGTCGGTCAGAACGTTAAGGTGCTTCCAGCTGCGGTTACCCACGGAAGTCTTTCGGTAACAATTACTGAAGACCCTGCAGTCAGTCAACCAAATCCGCTTGGAGGTGGTCAGACGGTTGTCGTACCACGCTCCGATGTTGATGCAGAACAAGAACCTAGTCGAATGTTTCAGTTTGGCCCTGCAGCGACGCTGAGCCAGATTGTTCAAGCGGTTAATCAAGTTGGTGCTGCGCCAGGAGATATCATGGCTGTACTCGAAGCCTTGAAGCAGGCTGGTGCCTTAAAAGCAGATTTAATTGTTATATAGAAAGAAATATAAGCAAAGCCATGTGGAACCTTAGAGGTTAGTGATGAATAGCGCACTGATGAGTCAGATAAATAATCCGATGATGATGGCGACTGATAATATAGGGAATCAGTTGCAGAACAGTGCTGCCCGTTTTAATAAGCATACCCAGGGCTTAAATGACTATAACAATCTCAATGCTCTGCAGTCTCTTAAGCATCAATCCAAGACAGATAGAGACGGCGCCCTAGATGCTGCCGCCAAACACTTTGAATCGATATTCGTCTCGATGATGATTAAAAGTATGCGCGATGCTAATAAGGTATTTTCTGAAGGAAACCTATTGCAAAGCAACCAATCAGACTTTTATCAGCAGATGTTTGATAGCCAGATGGCAGTAAGCTTATCAACTGGTAAAGGTATTGGTCTGGCTGAAGTGATCAAGCGACAAATGTCAAAAGGCGTAGGTGGTGAAGAGTCAGATTTAAGTTCCTATCCATTAACCTCTCAAGACAAATCTTTTTCTCTGAAAGACTATGCGCGCCAGCCATTTGTTAGCGCAGAGAAAATTGCAAAGATTGAAACGGCAATGAATCAAATTGATCAGACGATTGCTAGCCTGGACTCAGATAAAGTTGCTGAATCAAGTAAGTTAGACTTCAGTTCTCCCGATCAATTTATCGCTTCTCTTTATCCCTATGCTAAACAGGCAGAGCAAGAAACAGGTATTGATGCTCGTCTAATGTTGGCTCAGTCAGCACTGGAAACTGGTTGGGGTAAACGAGAGATCTTAAATTCTGATGGTAGTCCTAGCCATAATTTATTTGGTATTAAGGCGCAAACAGGATGGACGGGTGACAGCACAAATATAACGACGACTGAATATCGAAATGGTGTCGCAGTGAAGGAGCGCGCAGACTTTAGGTCTTATTCGGGTTACCAGGAAAGCTTTTCAGATTATGCGCGTTTTTTGAGTACTAATGCCCGATATGAGCAAGCGCTCGAGAAAGCGGGTGATCCGTATGACTTTGCACACGAGCTACAAGATGCCGGCTATGCAACCGACCCAGACTATGCCAACAAGATTAATCGTATTATTGGTCGTTATATGAATATTGATGAACTTTCTAGTCTGGACCTTGGCTCTACCGCAAGCAAATTAGGAATTGGAGGCTGATATGCCAGATCTAATCGGTATTGGCCTTTCAGGTCTACAAGCTCATCAGACAGCCTTATCGGTCACGGGTAATAATGTTTCTAATACCAATACACCTGGCTACAGTCGTCAGGAGGCCGTGTTTGTAGATAATAAATCTATTCTTACTGGTAGTGGTTACACTGGTCAGGGCGCGAATATTGCCACGATTCGTAGAAATGCAGAGGATTTTATTAGCGAGCAGGTTCGTGCCGATACAACCGTTTATCATGAACGTGATGCAGTGCTTACTCAAGCAGAGTCGATCGATAACTTGCTTGCCAGCACGACAACTGGTTTGACGCCTGCTATGACTGCTTTCTTCCAAGCCTTCCAAGGTGGCGCTGATGACCCAACCTCTATCCCTCAGCGACAGTTATTATTGACGCAAACCGAAGGTTTGGTTTCCAGGTTTCATGCATTGGACAATCGACTTAATTCTCAGATGGAAAATATTGACGTAGAGCTGGCGGCCTCGGTTGCTGCGATCAATAGTTTGTCTCAAGGTTTGGCCGAATTGAATCAGTCTATTGCTGTTGCAATTGGTGCAGGGCAGGGTGATTTACCCAACAATTTATTAGATGCTCGGGATGAAGCTTTACGAGAGCTATCTGAATACGTAAACGTAGCAGTTTTTCCTACAGGAGCAGATGGTCAGGTCAACGTATTTGTGGGAAATGGTCAGCCTCTTGTTTTAGGAAGCTCTTCAAATCAGTTGGATGTGACTTTAAACCCTAGTGACACTGAACGAAAAGAAATTGTTATGCAGGTTAATGGTCGCTCTCAGATAATTAGTAATGAGCTGACCGGCGGAAAAGTAGGTGGGCTTCTAGACTTTAGAGACAATGAACTTACAACAGCAGTTAATAGTCTCGGTCGTATAGCTATGGTTTTGTCAGACACCGTCAACAAGCAGCATGGCTTGGGTATGGATCTGGAAGATAATTTAGGCGGCCTATTCTTTAGGGATGTTAATGAGGAAGTGTTGGCACGAAGCCGCGTTCTGGGAAATAGTACCAATGCTGAACCTCAAGATCATAGTATGCAGGTTAACATCATTGATGCGACCGAGTTGACAACCAACGATTACGACCTGAAATTTGAAGGTCCATCGAGCAACGATTATACCCTGTTCATCGCAGGTACAAATAATGTTGTGACCAAAGGGATACTACCTGGAATTTTTCCGGCTAGTGTTGAAGTCGATGGTTTTCAGCTGCAGTTTAATTCCGGCACTTTCAAGGTTGGTGATCGTTTTGTTATTAAACCCACAAAAAATGGTGCAGAGGATATAGGCGCAGAAATTGACAGGGTTGAAGCGATTTCTTTCGCCGCCCCAGTTCGTGCGGATGCTAACCTGGGTAATACCGGTAATGCGAATATTAGCCTTGGGACCATGCTTGATGTAGAGAGCCCACTGACTAACGCAACCTTGCCTATCTTTGCTACCGAAGGGCAGTTGTCTCCACCCTTGGAAATTGAGTTTATTACTGACACCCGATTTCAAGTATTGAATGTGTCTGATCCGGCTAATCCGATACCGCTTACGCCAGCGATGAATAACCTATTGTACAACCCTGGTATTACCAATACGATTTTCACCTCTGACCCAGGAGAAATGCGAGTTTCGGCATTGGGAAGCGATACCTTTCAGGTTGGAACGCCAGCGGCGAGTACTGGCACTTTGGTTAATGGTTTTGGTGCTCAAAACCTAACTATCTTGAAGCGTGATACTGAGACGGGTGTCGTTAACTCTCAGGTTCTGGGAATAACGGCGAACAGTTCTGCAAAGGAAATTGCTGATAGCTTACAGGCTGTTCAAGGGATTCAGGCAAATGCTTATACCCAGGTTCGTTTGGATAATTTCGTTGATGCGGCCAATGGTACAGACCTTGGCTTCGTCATCAATGGTGAAACCATTACCATTCCGGCAGGTAGTATTTCGACTCAAGATGACCTGGCTAGTTTGATTAATGAAAACACGACTTTGCAGGATTTGGATATCTATGCTGTAAGTGATGGCAATGACGTTGAAATTCATGCCAGTAACGGTATTGATATTGTTGTGTCTGTCACTGGTGCGGCAGGTGACAGTGTCAATGTCAGTGCTGTGGATCCTTATAACCCGGGCGCATTTTCAGCGGATACAGAAACGGTGATAGCGGGAAATGGTGTTTCTGTCGGTGGCGCGGTTGACGTAACACTTGCGGATGGCATCAGCTTTACCTCTGACGTCGATAGTGTTTTTGAACGGGCACCCGTAGGGCAGTCAATTTACCTCGGGTTTCAGTTCGAGATTAAAGGCCAAGCTGAGGCGGGTGATAGTTTCAGAATAGATTACAACACAGGTGGTGTCTCGGATAACCGCAATGCTTTAGCCATGGCTGGGTTGGAAAGTGCAGGGACGGTTCAAGGTGGTGTGATTAGCTATGGTGAAGCCTATTCACAGATTATTGAAGAAATTGGCACAGTAACCAATCGGGCACGTCTGGAAGCTGATTCTGCGAAAGCCTTATTGGTTCAGTCTGAAAACAATAGAGAGTCTATCTCTGGTGTTAACCTGGATGAAGAAGCGGGTAAGCTGGTGCAGTTTCAGTCTGCTTATAACGCATCGGCACAAGTTGTATCGGTTGCCAGAGAGCTTTTTGATACGCTATTGAATGCCTTTAGATAGAGTTTAATTGAAGATAGAGTTGGGAAAAACAGGGGTGGTTTAAGTACCATCAAGTGACGCTTATGAGAATATCAACGCAGCAGCTTTTTAACCGTGGTCTGGAAGCGATTCAGGATGTTCAGTCTGATCAGCAAAAGACACAGTTACAAATATCGACGGGCAAGAAAGTCTTAACGCCTGCGGATGACCCGGTTGCTTCAACTCGAATTTTGGAGCTGAATCAGGAACTGGAGCTAAACTCTCAGTTTCAACGGAATATTGAACTGGCTCGTGGTCATTTAAACTTGCAAGACGACTTACTTGGTAGTATCAACTCAGTTGTCCAGCGTATTCGTGAATTGACGGTGACCGCAGGGAACGGTGTTCTAAACAAAAGTGATTTATCGGCGATTTCAACCGAGGTGAAGGAACGCTTGTCGCAACTTGCGGGTTTGATGAACTCACAAGATGCCAGCGGTGAATATTTATTTAGTGGCTTTCAGGGTGGTACGGAGCCCTTTCAG